>NZ_JAFEVM010000036.1:0-25452 GCF_016901105.1 Treponema sp. Marseille-Q4523
TGTCTTACAAGCGGGCTAGAGCAAACGTGTAAAACAAGGGATTACAGGGACGGGGAGCGGTCAAGTGTGGAAGAAAATCTAAAAAGTTTTACTTTTCCGCTTGACAAAAAACATAGGAGTTCGAGGCAAGGCTTTTCAGGTGTCGTCATAAAGGCGTCGGAAAGACGGAGCGTTGCGCTTTTAGGATAATCTTCTTCGCCGTTGTAGAACACATAAAATTCCGGTGAGGGTATCTTTTTCAGCCTGCGAAGATAGCGGTCGCGAGGGTTTTGGATGCGTTCGTAGAGACGCGAGGCGTACTGCAAAAAGCGCATCGGCATATTGGCGTTTATTTCCTTAGAATTAATCGGCGAGTAATTTTTCAAAATTACGAGTCGATTAATTATGCTGTTTCGTAATGTAATGAGAAACAGCAATAGATATGCGACGTTTGTCTGAAAGACAAACTCGACGTTACTCATATCCGGCGCTATTTGGACGGATATGAGTAACGGTAGACTGATGTTCGATCAATACGATGATCTTTCCGTCGACGAGGCAGGCCACGTCGTTACGAAAGGCCATGTACATCACCTGTTCGAGACGGAGCGGTTCAAGCTCGGTCGATGCATCGAGCTTTGTCCCGTGCAAAGCGTTGTAGAGTAAAAGGAAGTTCGCTTTTGCGTTTTTGTCTTCACTGAAGAGATCAACGAATACCGAATCTTTATACCGCCGATTATGCTTTGCCATAATAAAACCTCCGCAAAATATTCACTATATAAATCGCGGAAATAGTGCGATTTCGGAGTTTTTTAGAAAAGATTTTCAGCCAAGCGGAATGCGGCAAAAGGGAACGTGTGACAGGGCAACTGTACCGGATGTTCAAGTCTGATTTGATTAGGGTCGGTTGCAGGTTTTGCGTCTTTTAGATAAGCATTCAAGTCCTTGACATTTGTGTCGTCTGTACGGAGCGAAATCGTTTTTTTGCGAATAAGCGATGTATTCACAGTACGCCTACGCCCGACCGGAGTACCGCGCAGCGTCCGCGCGTAAGCGCGGATGAGGGTTACCGAAGTACGGAGGGCGGGATCTTCCGATACGTGCCGTCCCCTCTCTCATGAAATATCCTTTTTTTGCCGAAATTAATATGATATGTCTGCAAAACGATCGAAGGCTTATGCGGAGCCGGATTTTTGGTCGAAAAAAGCGTTTTCCGAGGGCTACCCCGCGCGGTCGGTGTACAAGCTGCGGGAGATCGACGAAAAATTCGATTTTATTCCGAATCCGAAAAATTGTACCGCTCTCGATTTGGGTGCGGCTCCGGGCAGCTGGACGATGTTTTTGCTGCGGAAGTTTAACGGGGAAGGGCATATCGTTTCGTGCGATTTGAACGAGCTTGCAAAAAACGTCAAGGGCGATAATTTGACCTTTATTCAGGGCGATTTGAATGAAAAAACGGTCAGAGAAAAGATAGGATCGCTCGGGCCCTACGATATCGTCGTGAGCGATGCCGCCCCGCTTACGACGGGCAACCGCATCGTCGATACGGCTCGCTCGGAGCAGCTGGTCGATATGGCGTTGTGGTATGCCGAGTCGATGCTGAAAATCGGCGGCAATATGGCGGTAAAGATTTTTCAAAACGGCAGCCAACAGGCGCTGCTGCAAAAGATGCGCGCCATGTTCGATTCGGCGAAAGGGTTTAAGCCTGCGGCCTGTCGTTCGGAATCGTTTGAAACTTACCTTGTCGGTATCGGAAAAAAGTGACGAGCTGCCGCGGCACTTGCAATGAGCGCGAAGTTTTTCGCACAAGGGGCAGGCTTGCTGCCGGAAATGCGGCGGAGAGTCGGACGCTCGATTGATATTTGCGGCGATTTGAGGTACAGTATGTTCATACACGGTTTGAAAGCGGCGGACAGTATGATAAAAAAGTTGCGCGATGTATTGTATAGGCTCATCCCGTCGCAGGGCGGCAGGCTCGTGTTCCGCAGTATTGCGGCATTTTGTATCGGAGCCGCCGTGTGCGCCGGACTTGCAGCTCTTGCGGGCGGCATAGGTACCGAAAACGGCGTCGGCGGGCTTGAAACGCCGGGCGTTCCGAAATTTTCAGAAGATGTCCTTTCGATTACCGATTCCTCTGCTTCGGATGAAGATATCGCTTCCGCTGCCGCGCTGCTTCCGGGCGGCGAAGGAGCGGCGAAGGAGCTTACGTATTTTACTTACCGCGTCAAATCGGGCGATATGATCGGCATCATCGCCGATACGTTCGGCGTAACACAGGATACGATCATCAGCGTAAACGCCATCCGCCAATCGCGCCTTTTGCAGGTCGGGCAGTATTTGAAGATCCCGTCAATGCCCGGCATTTTATATACGGTCAAGCAAAACGGTGAAACGCCTGAAACGATCGCTGCGAAATTCGAAGTGAGCGCGGACAAGTGTGCGCTTGCCAATTCGCTTTCCAAAACTGCGGCGATGGATTCCGGTGTTACGATTTTCGTTCCCGATGCGGAGCTCGATTGGGTTACAAAGCAGGAAATCAACGGTGACTTGTTCAGGCGTCCGCTGCACGGACGCTATTGGCTTTCGTCGTATTACGGATGGCGGAAAAGTCCTTTTACCGGTGCCCGTTCGTTTCATTCGGGCATAGATATGGCGGCTCCCCACGGCACATCGGTGTATGCGGCGCTCCCCGGCCGCGTTGCTGCCGTCGGCTACAATGAAACCTATGGCAACTACGTCGTCATCTCTCATCATTCGGGGTATCGGACGCTTTACGGTCACATGAGTGCGGTGACCGTCGTACGCGGACAAAACGTCGACATGAACACGCGCATCGGCCGTGTCGGCAATACGGGGTTGAGTACGGGACCGCACTTGCACTTTACGGTTTTTAAAGGCGGGAAGACGGTAAATCCGCTCGGCCTGCTGCGATAGGGGCTGTTTCAAAAGTCGGTTACTTTCCTCGAAAGCCTCTTGCAATTGCTGGGCGATAGCCGTATAGTTAATATATAAACGAGTACGGGAGATATAAAACCTATGTCGATGACGTCTACTTTCAGTATAAAAATGGACTCCGATATAAAAAAACAAAGCGAGTCTCTGTATAATGCTCTCGGTCTCAATTTAACGACGGCGATCAATGTTTTTCTCCGAAAGTCCATACAAGCGGGCGGATTTCCGTTCGACGTGCGCTTGGATACCTGCAACGACGAAACATTGCAGGCGATAAAAGAAGCGGACGTCATACACGATGAAATAAAAAACGGATACAGGGTTCCGTTTGCTTCGTGGCAGGAAGCAAAGAAAAGTCTGGCGGAATGAAATATCGGTTTGAGTATACGACGAAATTTAAATAAAGAAGAAGATATTTTAGTTTTGACCGCTTTACGGGTCGGCACGCACAGCGAATTATTTTAAAATCAAGTAAAAGAATCTCCAAAAACGCGCTTGATTTTTTCGCGGACTCTGTCGCGCGTTTACGTTTCTTTTGCCGCTTCCGGCACGGCGAGTACGGGAGATATAAGACTTATGTCGATGACGTCTATTCGATAAAAAGATAATCCGAAAAATAGATCGCTTGAATTTTGTTGAGCGAAAGGCGTTCGTTGAGCGCTGCAAGCAAGTCGGCTTTGATTTTTTCTTCACCTCGTGAGAGCAGTTCGTCTTCCGTATACTTCAAAAAATATTCCATGATGACGGCTCTCATGATCGTGCTTTTTTGCGAAAGCTCTTCGTAAAAAGCCCTGTCGCCTGCGGGATAGGAAAACCACGGCGTGATGACGACGGGAGTTCCGCCGGCCGCTTTTTTCGGATCGGGCTTTGTCGCCGCGCGCAGTCTTCCGAGACCCGTAAAGGCGTCGAGCTTTGTGTTGTCGGGTGTGCTCATCGATGAAACGGCAAGCGGGGACGGATCGGGAGTGCGGATATTTTTTCCGGGCTGCGCTTTTTTCAATGCGAACGACACGAGCGTTCCGATAACGATCGCCGCCGCCAAAAAGGAAGCGATGAGGACGAGCACGCGATTTAAAATCGATTGCATACGTTACTCTACCAGATACGGCGCGATGAGCGCAAGTGATTTTCCTCGCGCGTATACCGTTACGTGTACGCCGTCTTCGAGCCATTGTTCGCTTAGGATGCGGCCGCCTTTGCGTATGTCGGCGAGGAGCGGGCTTTTGTCCTGAGGCAGCACGCATTTGCAGCGTTTTCCGAACACAGCGCCGGTGATTTTATCGCCGAGTTCGTCGAAGCCCGTCTTTTCTTTTGCGCTTACGGACAGAGAGTCGGGAAATTGTGCGCGCAGTTCGGCAAGTCTTCCGCCGTCTTTTTCGAGCGCGTCGATTTTATTTAATAATACGAGGCGTTCGTTTTCAACCGCTCCTATTTCGCCGAGTACGCGGCATACGGTTTCGTATTGCTTTTCCGCATTCACATCCGAAGCGTCTATGACGATGAGCAAAAGATCGGCGCGCACCGCTTCTTCGAGCGTCGATTTGAACGCATTGACGAGTGTGTGCGGAAGGTTTGAGATAAAGCCGACGGTGTCGGTAAGCAAAACCTCGCCCCCGTCTTTTATCCGCATGCGCCGTGTCGTCGGGTCGAGCGTCGCAAACAATTTGTTTTCGACGAATACGCCCGCTCCCGTAAGCGCGTTCAAGAGGCTTGATTTTCCGGCGTTCGTGTAGCCGACAAGCGCGCACGACGGAACGGAAACCTTGTTCCTCCGCTTGCGCTGCGTATCGCGCCCTGCGGCGACGCTTTTGAGTTCCCGTTTGACGCGGAAAATTTTTTCGCGCACTTGGCGCTGATCAAGTTCGAGCTGCGTTTCTCCCGAACCCTTTGCACCGTAATTGCCGCCTCTCTGCCTTGCCAAATCGCCGTACATGTGCGCGAGACGCGGCAGCGAATATTCGAGGCGGGCGAGTTCGACTTGCAAAACCGCTTCATGCGTTTGCGCGCGCGACGCGAAGATGCGTAAAATCACTTCTTCCCTGTCGAAACAAGGCAAGCCCGAAAGCTTTTCCCAGTTGCGCTGCTTCGTCGGTTCGAGAGTAAAGTCGAAGACGATGCAGTCCGCTTCGCACTCTTTTGCACCCGATGCGATTTCTTCGGCTTTGCCTTTGCCCATGCCGTATGCCGGCTGCACTTCAAGTCGCGAAAGCGTAATCGCCGAAACGGTTTCCATGCCGAGCGTGTCGATAAGGCTTTTGAGTTCTCGAAGATTGTTGCCCGGCTCTCCGACGAGCACGCAGCGGGTTTTCCGCTCCGCTTCTTTTTGCAGTTCTTCCATCGCGCCATTATACGGATAAACGCGCCGTTTTGAAAGTATTTTGAAAAGATCGAATTGCCGGTTTTGAAAGCGAATCGAAAAGCGATACTTTGTGTGCGAGGGGGGGGGACGGCACTGTATTTTTATCCGTTTTATGCCGATACTGTAAGAGGAGACAGGACGAAGTGACTTCAGGACAGAAAATTGCCGTAAGTATTTTAACGACAGCCGTCATATTTGCCTGCTTTGTCGTTGCGGCATTTGCGGGGCTTTTTTCCAAAATCGAAGCGCGGTTTTACGAACCGGCTAAGATAGCCGATATTCGAAAGCAGCTCGATTCGGTCGCGGAATACGGCGATACGTACATCAATACGCTCCTCGAACAAATCGATAGCGGAGAAAATGCATATCTCTCCGACAGATCCGTCTCTTCGTATGCATTGACTTCTCCGTCGGACAGCGATGTGCAGCAGCGCGCACGCAGGACAGCCGCTCTTATTTCTGAAGCGAGCGGACTTGACGGCATTCGCCTCATCGACGCAAACGGTCGCAGCGTTCATTTCAGTACCTATTCGTCGGACTTACTCAAACAAACCGACAATATGCGCATATATAAAAATTACGATGAACTGCGCACGCCGCTCGGCAACGACGAATTCGCGTTTTTCAAAGTGTCGGTACCCGATAGCGAAGAAGGACAGCGGTACCGCATCGTATTCGACGGGGAAGACAATCGAATATTGCTTGCGTTTCCCTTTTACGATCCCTACGACGTATACCGCGGTACGATGATCTTTTACGTAAACGCGCAGGATTTCAACCGTACGCTTATCGAACGGAATCTCACGACGGTCGCGAATACGAGCGATCTTATTTCCGATACCACCGGAGCGATCGGAGGATTCGTGTTCGGTATGCCGTCTGTCGGACACGACGATATCGAGCGGGAGACGATTGCACGCTGGCGCGACAATTCTGCAGGTCCCGATAAGATAGCTTCGATACCCGCGAGCGGCGGCTCTGCAAAGGAATCGTATTGGATTTTGATTTCAAGCAACCGCAGCCGCTTTATCAAAGCCGCGGGCGTTTACCGAGATTCGATATTTCTCATGCCGCCTGCCGTACAGTTTCTTTTGCTCGCGTGCGTTTTTATTACGCTGTTTCTCACGATCTTTATGCTCTTCAATCTGCGCCGCGACGATATGGTCGTCATACGCGACAGAGTGAAGCGCTTTCAGCTTGCCCTCATCAACGAATATTTTGAAAATAAAGAAAATATAAATTGGGCGGATGTTTCCAAAAAAATCGCAGGGCGGAAAACCGAAGTTTCCGAAGCGATCAAAGAGAGTCTCGGAAAGCGGGCAAGGCGGCATCGCAAAGAAACCAATGCGCTCATCGATAAAAGCTGGGACGAGATCATCGGCGCGCTGAACGTCAAAACCAATGCGGACGCTGCGAGCGCATTGCAGGACTCAAAAGAGATCCGCAGAATGCTCGAAGAGATTTTGCGCAGCGGTACGATACAAGTGCAAAGCGCCGTACCGTCTGCAACGGAAGCGGTGCCGAAAGAGATATCGCTTGCGCAGGAAAGCACGGAAAAAGGCATAACGTTTGAAACAAACACGGATGCGGTCAACGCGGCGACCGAAGCCGAAGAATCCTTTTTTAATAATATGATCGCGACCGAGTCCGCCGAAAAGGATGTGTCTTCCGTACATGCATCGCCTGCAAATACGCCTGCAGAAAATATGTCCGGTCATTCTGCAGAACCCTTTGAAGGCGGACAAATGTCTGCTGCCGAAGACGCCGACAGCGATACCGCGCAAAAGATCGATCTTTTCGGTGAAATACCCATGGCGAAAGAAAACGCGGACGGTTTGTCCGATGCGGATATAGAAATCGTCAACGCGGCGACGGAAGCTGAAGAAGTCTTTTTTGAAAATATGTCCGCTGCGGAAAAAGATACGGCTTCCGAAAATACGGCACCTGAAATCGCTGCGGAAAGTGAAGCTTCGGCTGCTCCCGTCGAAAACGCGCGTGATGCACATCGGGATGAAAGCGCCGAAATCGGTGCGGACAAAAAAGACCAAACGGAAGATGTCGACTTTTTTATGGGCGACGACGCAGAAACGAAAACCGACACTCCGGCTGAAAGCGCAAATTCCGCCGTGATTGCAAAAGCCGATGCGAAGCCCTCATTTGAGATGGAAGAGGTCGATATCGATTCGTTTATGGAAACGGCGGGCGATGTCCCTTCTCCGGATGCCGATATCTTTGCCGAACCGCTGCAGTTGGGCGAGCCGAAAACCGATACGGTCGCTCATGAAGAAATCAAACCGATCGATTTCGATGTCGTTTCCGCGCCGAACTTTTTATTTCTCGATGAAAATCGAAGCGGAGAAAAGCAGGGATATAATTCCGATGCGGCCGAAGCCGATGCCCCGCCTGAGGTGCCGTTCGTCGACGGGGAAAACGCGGCAAATCGTACGGATGCGGCGGGCGACAGTGATGCTGCTGCCGATGCGGTGGATATTTTGCCGTTTGAAAACGAAAAAAGCGCCGTTCCCTTTTCGTTTACATCGTTTGCCTCGAACGAAGCGAAGATACAAAACCTCTCGCCCGTTTCCGATGACGTCATCATCGAAGGAAAGGACGGCGTATTTTCGATCGCGCCCGACATCGCACTTGACGGCGTTTCCCAAGACGAATCGTTCAAACGCTTAGTCGATTCCGTTATTAATTGATAATTGGTAATTCTCCTGTGCCCGACTTAATTACCAATTACACATTGTATTGCGATGTGTTGTCGCGCGTGCCGTTTTTATTTATACTGTCGGCATGAAATATTCGGCACCCCTTGTCGTGCGCACCTATGAATGCGATGCGTACGGTCACGTAAACAATGCGGTCTATTTGAACTTCCTCGAATACGGAAGAATGGAATACCTGCATCAAATCGATTTCGATTACAAAAATCTCGTCGCGGACGGTTACTATCTGTATATCACCCATATCGACATCTATTATAAAGCGTCGGCCTTTCTCGACGACGAATTGTTCGTCGATGTCGAACCGGTAAAGCTCGGCGTCATTCAGGGAACCTTTCATCAAATCGTGCGCAAAAAAGACGGGACAGTCTGCGTCGAAGCCGATGTCACGTGGGCGAGCGTCAAAAACGGTAAGCCTGCGAAGATCCCCGAAAAATACATGGTCGAAGGCTTGTACCCGGACGGAGACGCGCGGAAGCAAAAGGCGGCGCACTGATGGAAATCCGTTTAAAAAATCTTGTTAAAACTTATGAAGGCGGTGCGCACGGATCCGAAATCAATGCGGTGCGCGGCATAAGTCTTTCCATACCGTCGAATACGATCTTCGGCATTATCGGAAAAAGCGGCGCGGGAAAATCGACGCTCGTGCGTTTGATAAGCCTGCTCGAAAAACCGGATTCGGGCGAAGTGTTTTACGACGAAAAACGTGTCGACGATCTTTCGACTTCTGATCTCATTGCCCGGCGCCGGCGGATCGGCATGATATTTCAAAATTTCAATTTATTCAGCTCGCGCACTGCGGGGCAGAATATCGCCTATCCGCTTGAAATATGCGGGACGCCGAAAGCGGAAATCGAAGAGCGGGTGACGGAAATGCTTTCCATCGTCGATTTGGCCGACCGCCGAAACGCTCCGATCAGTACGCTTTCCGGCGGACAAAAGCAGCGCATTGCGATTGCACGCGCGCTTGCGGCAAAGCCCGACATCCTCTTTTGCGATGAAGCGACGAGCGCGCTCGATCCCCAGACGACCGAATCGATTTTAAATTTAATAAGAAAAATACAAAATCAAATGAATCTCACCGTCGTGATGATCACGCATCAGATGGAAGTCGTACGCGACGCATGCAGTTATGTTGCGGTCATCGACAAAGGCAGCGTCGTCGAAGAGGGCAGGGTAAACGATATCTTTTTGCATCCGAAGAGCGATGTGACGAAAGATTTTCTGCTGAACTTGACACCGACGAAAGAAGCGGGTACCGAAAGCGGCATCGTGCGCTGGTCGGAATGCGGAGGTAAATACGTTTTGCGTTTTATCGACACGCTTACCGATGAACCGGTGCTGAGCCGCATGGCACAGAAATTCAACGTCGAATTCAACATACGCGCGGGCGGCATACAAAAACTTTCGGCAAGCCGCGTCGGCACGCTTATAACCGATATCGCAGGCGATGCCGATGAAGTTGCAAAAGCGATCGCGTATTTGAAAAGTGAAGGCGTTTCGGTCGAAGGAGAATGAGGGATGAATATCGATAAAATAATAATCCTCGTACGCGATGCGGCGGCGCAGACTGCTGTCATGGTCGTCTTTTCGACGCTGTTCAGCCTTTTACTCGGTCTCCCGCTCGGCATCCTTTTGTGTACGAGCGATCCGCAGTCCGGGATCCGGCCGCGCCCGGCGCTGTATCAGATTTTGACGAGGATCGTCAACGCGCTCCGTTCGTTTCCGTTTATCATTTTGATGATCGTGCTCTTTCCGCTCTCCCGCGTTCTCGTCGGGACGAGTATCGGAACAAAGGCGACGATCGTTCCCCTGTCGATCGCGGCCGCTCCCTTCGTCGCGCGCATCATCGAGTCGGCGCTCAAAGAAGTGGACAAAGGCGTCGTGCAGGCCGCCCGTGCGATGGGTTCGACGACGATGCAGATCATCTTTAAAGTGCTCATCCCCGAAGCGCTGCCTTCTCTCATCGACGGCGTGACGCTGACGGTCATCAACGTGATCGGTTATTCGGCGATGGCGGGGGCTATCGGCGGCGGCGGACTCGGAGATTTGGCGATCCGTTACGGCTACCAGCGCTTCCGTTCGGAAATCATGGCGATCGCCGTCATCGTGATTTTGCTGATGGTCGAATTGATTCAAATGCTCGGCACGGCGCTTTCACGTAAAGTGGCTGCGAAGCGGTAAAAGCGCTTTCGCAAAAAGCTGTTGCGGCGTTCGCAGCGAGTGCGGTGCGGCAGTTTTTTCAAGCGGCGGATGGTACGCGTTTGTGGGGGCGAATGAGTGCGTAATGGCGATCCTTACTGCGCTGCGCCTCCCATGCAGGTTTGCATGAGCGTCGCAAATATATAGATTTTTTGATAGACGGCCGCTCCGATTTCATACGGCGGCTTGTCGGAAGCGCGCTCGATTTCACGCCAGTTCGTGATCACTTCCGGCGATTTTTTCTTTTCGTCGTCGATGAGCCATTTTATCATCTTGCCGATGGCGACGAGATTGCGCGTCGACTTTATGATGTACGTCTTTGCCTGTTCGTTCGATTCGCCCACGAGCCGGTTTATGATCGCCGCCGCATCCGGTGCGTGCTGCGTGCGCGGAAGCAGCGTTTTGATTTTTATACCGACTTCTCCGTCTTCGGCAAGACCGGCATCGAAAGCCGTGATCGCTTCGGATGAGGAGAGCAGATCGTTGTATGCGTTCGACATCGGCATCGACACGGGGGTCGATACCCAGGCGCCGCGCACGAGGACGAGGTCGCAGTATTCGCGTATGTCTTTTTTAACAAATTCGATGAGAAAGCCTTTGACGTAATTGAGCGCGTCGCAGTAGAGATAGCCGTTGAGTTTTTTCTTTTCGAGCGGAGCGCTGTTTTCGGCGATATAATTTTTCAGGTAAGAGACGGATGTCGTATTGAAGAGCTTTACAAGCAGTTCATTTACTTTGCCGCTCGTTGCCGCCGATTCGAGTTTTTTTATCGTAGCCGTCGTTTCGATTTTGAATTTGGTAATAAAGGGTTCGACGATATTTGCCGAGACATCGTTTAAAATAGGCGTGTAGTCGGGATCCTGCGTGATCAGCTGCACCGTCATATCGAATACGTTCGTCGCCTGTATGTGCTGCATCTTCGTTACGATCTTTTTCCATACACCGATCGGAACGGGTTCGACACCGCGTATGTCTTTGAGCATTTTTATCATGGGTGCCCAATCGATATTTCCCGTTATGTTCCACATGAGCGTCGTAAAATCTTTGATATCGTCGGCGAGGTATTTGCCGTCCGTCTTTTCGAATTGCGGCTGCACGGAAAAATCGCGCTCGGCAAGCGATGCATTGAATTTTTTCAACGTAAAATAATAATCGTAGGAACAAAAATCTTTAAAGCACAGCAACTCTTTGTACCGCTGTTCGATCATCGTCGTTCGCTCGAAAGTGAATTCGTCGATAAACGCCTGGAGCCGCTGCTGTATGTACGCGGAAAATTGGCGGAGAGGCATGGTTTTGCTTTTTTCGGCGATCGCTTCCTGCGTCAGCTCTTCTTCGATTTTGCGCTGATTGTCGGAAAGGAAATATTCGATGATCGCGACTTTCATCGCATTTTGATTTTTTATGTTTTGAAATAAAAGCTGCGCGGGCGCTACGGCTTTATAGATTTCATACAGGAGTTTTGCAAAGCCGGGCAGCACTTCGCCGCTTCCCGCTTTATAAAAACGATAATGCGATTTCGAAAGGCGTTTTGCGATCGCTTTCAACTGCCGTTTTTTTTCGTATTCAGGATCGTCGGAACCTAAAATGGACGCGAGTATTTTTTGAATGAAATTTCCGCCTGATGATTTTGCTTTTGCCATAACGTATGTGTACATCATAGCTTGAACGACGAGTTTTGTAAATGCGCTTGCAGAGCGTCTTGCAGAGCGAGGGTTCCAGAAATGCGGACATTAAAAAGTACTATGTAATGTAAAAGAACGGTTAAACGAAACGCTGAAACGGCGCGTTCCGTTTAACGGCGGTTTGCCTTTCGGCAAACTCGCATATCGTCATGTGCGCGCTCGCGCACCAATTGCACGGCTCCTAAATCTGAAGATTTACTCGCCATGCAATTTTAAGGAACGGCGGAACTTCCGGCAGCAGCCCTGCCGTCGGGGACGGTGCTCGAGGATGTATGCGGATCACATACGGCATACGCCCGGTCGGAGCGGTGCCGGAGGCAGACGCGGAGAGAGCGGAGCGAACGAAGCGGCCGAGCGTGAGCGGGCCGCGCAGGGCGGGATGGCAAAACGGCGCCGTCCACAACGAAAGCCGATAAAAATAATCGTATGCCGTTATGTTCGATCGATAGACTTGCCCGAGCGCTGCGGTTATACTGTGCCGACAATAATTGCAAAGATGTGAATTATATGCGACGACATTATTTGGACAACATCAGGAGGCTGACGGTCGCTCTGGTCGTCATCTATCACGTGATTTTTATTTACAACACGGTTATACCGCCGTACCGTCTCATCGGCCCGTTTTCCGAAACGCAGGTGCAGGATACCGTGCTGTATATTTTGTATCCGTGGTTTATGATTTTGCTTTTTATCATCGCGGGAATAAGTTCGCGCTGTTACCTTGAAACGCATTCGATCCGCGATTTTGTGCACACGCGGACGCACAAGCTGCTTGTGCCGTCGACGATAGGTCTGCTCCTTTTCGGCTGGCTTCAGGGCCGGCTGAATATGACCCTTGCAGGAGGATTTGACGGGATCCCGGAACGATGCCGCGCGTCGCCGTATTCGCGATTACGGTCGCATCGGGAACGGAAAATAATCGATAGAAAATATACGGAAATCAATTTTTACCTAAAAGGCCGGATGTCGAGCTTTACAGCAAATACCATTACAGTTTTTCGATCTCCGCTTTCGAGAGACCGGTCATCCGCTGTATAAAATCGACAGAACAGCTTTCTCTCTGCATCAGTTTTGCCGTTTCCCGTGCTTTTTGATACGACCCCGCGGCGATACCGTCGTGTCGACCTTTGCGTATTCCCCGCTCAAAGCCGATCTTTTCACCCAGCTGTAAACTTTCTCTGCGTAAGTCATCTTCATGAATATTCAACGACATATACCGGCTCCTGAACTTTTCGTTCCGTTTCGCTTTTTCGACAAGCTCATCGATGTGCCGTGTAAAACCGCTCGTCGCCCGCCTCTCGCAAAGATACTCCAACAAAGCGCTCAATTCAGGCTCATCTTCTTTACCGTAGGCACCCACATTATAAAACACCTTAACGCTTTTGTCATCAAGAAAAAGAGTGCCGTCGGCGGTACATACGTTGCGGAACTCGTAGACGGGTAAGCCTTTGCCGAAGGGATCCTGCGTACAGATAAAGATGACGTAGCTTTCTTTTAATTCCGCGTAGCTTTGTCCTCTCAAGAGGTTATCGACATCCATAAGGCTTTGGGGCATCTCGAAAAACTCACCTTTAGCGATTTTTTCGAGATGCTGACGAGTTGTAACTCGCTGTATTATCGCGAGTTACAACATCGCATTTTCAAAGTTACCTCTAAAAACTGCAGTTTTTAGAGGTTCCCTTTGGTAATAGCGCGTGCGTTTGGGAAGAGAAAGCGGGATCGATGTTTGTATTTCGATATCGAAGATGCGATCGGGGTCTGAGACATAGACGTCGAGGCGTATGCCTTTACTTTCGTAAAAGGGTGCTATCGTCTTTTGCAGCGAGGGATATTCGATTTTACCGACTTTGATATGCAAAAGACGCTCGATCACGCCTTTACAGATCATTCTATTTTTCATGACCGTGCCGAACATAAAGTCATCGGTAAAGGAGAGTTCGTCGACGGGTTTATGGGTATATTCCATAGCTGTACCTTCGGTTATTGAGATAATGCGGCAAGGAAGCCGCTGAACTATATATCGTTTACAAAATGATAAATTACGCGCTTTTTTATAAAAATAAACGGGAACATCGTTTCCTGTGCGGGGAACTTCGCGCTTCGCGCTCGTTACAAGTCGCGCGGGGAACTTCGCACTCCGTGCTCGTTGCAAGTGGCACGGGGAACTTCGCTCAATGTACGGCACATGCCGTATCGTGTCTCCGTATGAAACTCATTACCCATTACACATTACTCATTAGAAAATACCCATTGAAAATTGATTCTGTGCGGAAAATAATCGGCATATTGACTTTTTACGGAAGTTTCACTATTATAATCTCTACGTTTGAAAAAACGTGCTCCCTTAGCTCAGCTGGTAGAGCAATGGACTGTTAATCCATGTGTCGCAGGTTCAAAACCTGCAGGGGGCGGACAGCTGTCATAAACCGACAGCTGTTTTTTATTTAACAAACAACGGTGCATCGCCGATACGTCAGGTTTTGAACCGGAGCTGCCGCGCGGAGCGGAAAGTGCACAGGATGTGCGCGGCAGGCGGCGGAGGCGGCCCGGAGCGAGCATGCAGGAAGCATGCGAGTAGAGGGCAAAACCTGCAGGGGGCGAAAAGTCGTACCATAGCAGGTACGACTTTTTTATTTAGCAGACGACGGTACATCGCCGATACGTCAGGTTTTGAACCGGAGCTGCCGCGCGGAGCGGAAAGCGCACAGGATGTGTGAGTTTTAGGGAAAAAGTCTACGCCCGCGTGGAGCGGTGCCGAAGGCAGCCGCCGAAGCGAGAGCCGCGAGAGAGGCGGCCGCGCGTGAGCAAGCCGCGGAAGGCGGGATTCTTCCGACCGTTTCGTCCGTATAAAAGATATTTTAAAATTCGATGTGCGAAACGAAGCGAGCGGATTTTTACCGCGTGACGATGTTCGGGAGCGGAGCTGTCTTTCGCTTTTTATACAGATATTTGAACGGGTGAATGTCGAACGCATTCGACGACCAGCCGCCCGTCGTTTCCAAATCGATGACGTTGAGGCTCACCGGATGCGATATGGGGAGTACTTCACCCGAATCGAGCAAAAGCTGTTCCGCCCGCGCGAGCAGTTTTGTACGCTCGTCACCCGTATAAAGCGCGGCTTCTCCGAGCAGTTTGTCGTATTCGGCGTTTTTCCACCGGGCGACGTTGAGGGTCGATGCCGATCGGAAGAGTTCGAGGAATGCGAGCGGGTCTGCAAAATCGCCGATCCACGTATACGAAAAGAGGTCGGCGTTCCACGACGGAATGCTTTCGAGATAGCGGTTTATCGGAGAAGTTTGTACTTCGACGTCGATGCCGAGCGCTTTCCATGCGCCGGATAAAATCTTCGCCTGCTTTTTCATATACTCGGTGTCGGGGATCGCGATCACGAGCGGGAGTCTTTTATCCTGCGGAATACCCGCCTTTTTTTTCGCATCGTTCATAAGAGATGCACCTTCGTCAGGATCTGTATACGCAAAGCCTTCGACCTGCGGATAGCCATTTATCGGATAGACGAGGGTCGGTGCTTTGACGAAGGCTTGCGAGCGGAGTTCATTCCACGGTACGGCTTCGAGGAGGGCGGCTCGCAGATCGGGATTGTTCCACACGCTCTTTTTTCGGCATTTGAAAAATAAATATTCCGTTGCGAACTCCGCGTTGATCTGCACGCTGTCTTTGTCGAGGAGTTTTTGAACGGTGACGTTTCCCGCTATCCAGTCGGCGCTTCCCGTGTTGAATAAAAACGCGTTTTCATCGGCGTTGTCGCTCTGTACGATAGCGATCCGCTCAATGTGCGTATGTTCGGCATCCCAGTAATTATTATTTTTTATTAAAATCATCTCTTCGTTCGCGTTCCGCTGCAGGAAAAATGCGCCGCTTGAAACGTTTGTATCTTTTTTGCAGACGACGAACGCGCTGTGGCACAAAACACGCGGCAAATATCCTGCAGGGGAGGCGAGTTCTACGACGAGCGTCGTGTCCGAAAGCGCGCGTATGCCGACCGCATCCCGTTTGCCTTTTCCGATTCGATATGCGGCCGCTCCCTCGATGATGTCGAGCATGGACGAATAGGGCGCGCGCGGTTCGGCGAGCAAGTCGAGCCATGCATCGCACACGCCCTGCGCAGTGATCGGCGAGCCGTCGCTGAATTTCGCATTTTTGCGGAGCGTAAAAGTCCAGCGCTTTTTGCTTCTCGAAATGCGGTAATGCACTGCAAGAGCGTTCTTCGGTTCGAGCGTTACGGGGTCGTAGGAAAAAAGCCCTTCGTAGAGTGATGAGAGTATCTGCGATTCGGAACTGTAGGAAGCCGTGTGCGGGTTCAAATCGTATTCGTGCACGGGAACGATGATCGTAAAATTATGCTGGAGCGCGGGGTCGATCGTTTCCGCTTCGAAAAAATCGCCGTCGATTTCGGGAAGGTTCGTGTCGGGGTCGTCGCGGGTTTGCGGAAAGAGAGCAGCCGTACAGAGCATTGCGGCAAAAAGCGCAGCGATACATTTCTTTGCAAAGCCGATTTTATTTTGATGATATTTTCGAGACGCGATATTCGGATTATTAAAATCAAAGCGCATCTTCATTGATTCCCAATTTTTCCATCTGCATCTTTTCTTCGGCGACGGCTACGTATTCGGCGCGTTTTTGGTTCGTTTTGACGAGCGTGTTTTTCATCGTGACGAGTTCTATCTTCATCCCTTTGATTTTGTCTTTGTTCGCAGGGGACGCTTGCGATTTGAAATATTCGTCGAGCGCGTTCAGCTGCAAAAGAATTTCTCTGTTGTCGGTGAGCTGCCGATTGACGAAACCGAGTACCGTTTCTTCCGGTGCCGCCGCGATTTTTCGGAACTCGTCGCTTTGCGTATCGGCGAAGGATTGCAAAAACTGCTGCTTCCGTACGAGAAGCGCAAAAAACGTATGGTATTCGATTTTTTTTGTCGTGCGCGCTTCGTTTTTTTGATTTACGATAACGAGCTCGTATTCTTCCGGAGGAGCTTTGAGATTGAACGCCTGCCTGAGTGCGCGTTTTAATTTGTCGAAAAAGCCGTTGTGTTCGGAGCTGAGAACGGCGTGATTCGCATCGACCTTTGCGGCGACCTGTTCGTACTGGGGCGCAAGCGCCGAAAGGGAGAGCACAGTGTCGAGCAGCATGGCTCTCGTGTCGACTTTTTGCTTTACTTCGCGGACGGCGGTCTCCGCTACACGCAGACGGGCGAGAGCCTGCATCTTCAGCTGTTCGCGTTCCTGCGCGCAATCTTCCTTGACGATTTCTTGAATGAGTTCGCTGTAGTATTGTTTTTTTGGAAGCAGCTTCGGAAAGAGTCGCTTGATTTCCGCGAGTTCCGCGCTGAACGAAGAGAGCGTCGTTTTATCGAAGGCGGGATTTTCGAGTACCTTTTTGCGGACTTCAAACTTATACGCTTCGCGCTGGAAATTTACCAAATCGGTCAAGCCCGAATAAATCGCCGAAACGGCCGTACTGCTTTTGTTGAGCGAATCGCTTATGAGGCTCAGCACCATTTGCGGGGCGTGGACGTGCGCTTCGTTTACGAGAGTCGCCAACCCGCGCGTGTTCACCTTCGAACTGTTGACCGAAAATGCTCTCCAATCGATGCAGGTCGCCAAATCGAGCAGGCGTTTCGTTTGCGCCAAATCGAGCCGGTCGGTCGAAAATTTATAATACGTGCACACGAATTCGAGCATGCTTTCGTAGTCGGAAAAGCGCGTTCCCATGACGATGGAGCGCTCGTTTTCCATATACGCCGATTCATCGGGCAGTGTGATCTCCGTGATTTTTTTTTCAAGCTTGTACGGATCCGGCTTGATAAGCGCGCGCTGGACGAGCATGGTATACATGTTTTTGACGCAGGTATGGAGCAGTTGAAAATTCGAAAGCACTTCGGGCAGCACTTTTGCATTTAAGTTTTCCGTTTTTTCCGCGATCGCCGTTTCAAGTGCGCCGAAAAAAGTCTGATTATCACTCATACTTCTATTATCGTAACTTTTTTGCGAAAAATCCACCGAAAATACGAGTGTTTACCGCGCTGCATCGGAAACGCTTCCGTAGAGGATCGCTTCCAAATCGACGGAAAGAAAACCGCTTTTGCCCGTTTTGTAAAAGGAGCTTTCTTCCCATGCTGCGTACATCGTCGTGCCGGAAACGGCGAAGGTCGTGTATGCATAGCCTTCGGGCAGTTTCGGCAATCTGAATGCGACGGGTTTTCCGCCGTTTACGATATGCCGCCCGTAGAGCGCGCCGCTTGCGTATGTCGTACCGTCGCGGAACATGAGGCAGGCATAGGTGTCGGCGATGAGCGCGTTCGCCGAAAGCGGTGAGGCATCGTCGTTTTGTTTTTGATTCGTGTAGCGCCTCGGCGAGTGTCCGCCTGCCGTCCGGCATTCGACGAAAAACGCCGTATCTTCGTCTATGAGCGATGCGAGTTCCTGCAGACGTTCCGGGGCGAGCGCGATATCTACCGGAGTCGCCTGCGATCGGTATGCATCGGCGTCCGTTTGGGAGATGAGGAGATTGCTTTTTGCCGAAGCAGGCGAAATCGAAAGGAGCGGGATTTTCGGCTGCACGGACAGATATGAAAAATCGTTTTTTTCGTCTTCCGATTTTTTTACCGAACATACAAAAACGTTTCCGTCCCACACGAAATCGGTTATCTCGGATTCCGCGGGAAGGGCGAGAGCCGTGCACGTGATGAGCGGATAAAAGACGCTCGACGCCGTATCGAAGAGAACGAGAAAGTGGTGTACGCCGTCTGTAGCGTTATTTGCAAGCGATGCATTGAAAAAGGTGCTTTTATACAAAGAAAAAATCGGCGTATCGTTTTGGAATACGAGATTGCCGGCCGTTCTGTCGGCAAAGACTGCGGCGTCCGTATACAAGCGGAAGGTGCTGCCGGTAAAGACGATCATGCCGAGCCTGTTGACGACGGCGTATGCACAGGGCGTTTCGTTTCCGTTTCCGAGCGCGCTCGATGCCGATGAAATGCGTACGGCTTCCGTCCACGGTTTTTCCGCCTGCATCGGTGCGCGCCTTACGTCGTCGATTTCTTTTATTGCTCCGCCGTCAAAACAATACCACGTGTGAGCTTTTTTTCCCGAAGCGGCGTCCGAAGAAGAGAGCGGGGCTTGCCGATCTTTTCCACTGCACGAAGCGAGCGAGAGGAGGGCGCACAGTACGGCTATGTATCTGCATTTCATTGCTCCCCAGTGTATAGCGGTACGCCCGATATTGCAAGTGCCGGAAAGCCGCCCGCGCCGTACCGTACGGCGGCGATGCTCTGAATCGTGTAGAGCCAGCTCGTAACGCCGGTTTTTTTGACAAGCGTTTTTCCCGTTCGGCGCTGCGTGCGGTAAAGCGGGATATACTGCGGAATAAAAAGCGTATGCGATGTTTCCGTACCGCCCGATTGCGGTATGCCGATTTCTTTCGCTTTTTGTTCGAGCTCCGATATCGCAATAAGCGCCGTTTTTTTCATCGAAAGGAGCGATATGCTGAACGAATGTTCCGCAATTGCCGTGCAGACGGCTTCCGTATCCGCTTTCCACGGATCGTAAGGGCGTTCCGTGTCGGCAGATTTTTCGGCAAGGGCGTCACACAATTTTTTCCAATTGAATGTTGCAAGGTATGCGCCGTTTGCCGTTTCGGTTGCGCGATGCTTTGCCGATGTATTTCCGTTGTTTGCCGATTCCGAGTCGCCGCTTGTACGGCCTCTCGGCGAGTAGAGCCGCATACACACAAAAGCTGCAAAACCGCTTTCCCAGCTGAGTTCTCCCTCGTGCGGCCAGATGCAGCCCGCGGGCTTAAAAAATAAAGCGTTCGTTTCGCCGTGCCGGCTTACGGGCTGAGCAATCACTGCGAGCGGACGGTCGGCTGCGGCTTCGAGCGTTACGGTTTTCGCTCCCGCTTCAAGGCGAATGACACGGTCCGCCTGCGCGCCGCCCGCGTACCGTATTTCCCAATAGGCGAGCGGCGGGAATTCGGCGCACTCGTAGGGCGGCCACGGAGGAAGCGAAAATGTAACCGCTTCCGTTTTGTCGAGCGGATTTTTGCACGACGCCATCCCCGCTCCGAGCAGGATAAGGGCGAATAATATCGATATCTTTTTCACGCTATATAAATCGCCTGAATCTTATCATTTTACGCGGTTTTTTTATCGATTTTTCGTAAAACCTGTTGCCATATTGAGAAATTTTTTATATCTTTAATATAAGTCAGCATACACTTTAATTGCGAAAAAAACGATGCATTAAAGACGATTTAGTAAGGAGTTGCATTAAAATGGCTAAACAGTTGTTATTCAATGAAGATGCCCGCAAAAAATTGCTTGCGGGAGTTGAGCAGATTTCGAAAGCGGTAAAAGTGACGCTCGGACCCTGCGGCCGTATGGTTATGTATGACAAAAAATACGGTTCGCCTGTTATCACGAAAGACGGCGTTACCGTTGCAAAAGAGATCGAACTGCAGGATCCCTATGAAAACATGGGCGCTCAGTTCGTGCGCGAAGTCGCATCGAAGACGAACGACGATGCGGGCGACGGCACGACGACGGCGACCGTTCTCGCTTATGCGATGGTCCGCGAAGGCGTAAAAGCAGTTGCGGCCGGTATGACCCCTATCGAAGTAAAGCGCGGCATGGACAAAGCCGTCAAGCTCGTCGTCGATGAAGTCAATAAAAATGCAAAGCAGGTAAAAGGCGCGGAAGACATCACGCACGTCGCGACGATTTCCGCAAACAACGACACCGAAATCGGTAAAATGCTCGCCGACGCGATCGCAAAAGTCGGCAAAGACGGCGTCATCACCGTCGAAGAATCGAAAAACATGGACACGACGGTCGACACGGTAGAAGGTATGGAATTCGACCGCGGTTATATTTCATCGTATTTCGTCACCGACCGCGAACGCATGGAAGCCTCTTATGACGATGCATACGTTTTGATCCACGACAAAAAAATCTCCACGATGAAAGACCTGCTCCCGATCCTCGAAAAAGTCGCGAACGAAGGAAAGGCGCTCATCATCATCGCTGAAGACGTCGACGGAGAGGCGCTCACGACGCTCGTACTCAACACGATCCGCGGCACGATCAAATGCTGCGCGGTAAAAGCGCCCGGCTTCGGCGACAGACGAAAGGATATGCTGCAGGACATCGCGATTTTGACCGGCGGACAAGTGATCACCGAAGAAGTCGGTCTCAAACTCGAAAGCGCCGAAATCAATATGCTCGGCAAAGCGAAAACCGTCAAAATCGACAAAGACAATACGACGATCGTCGGCGGCGCGGGCAAAAAGAGCGCCATCAACGAACGCATCGAAGAGATCAAAATGCAGATCGAAAAGACGACGTCGAGCTACGATAAAGAACAGCTGCAAAAACGCCTCGCAAAGCTTTCCGGCGGAGTTGCGGTCATCAACGTCGGCGCGACGACGGAAACGGAAATGAAAGAAAAGAAATTCCGCGTCGAAGACACGATCGCGGCGACCCGCGCAGCTCTCGAAAGCGGCGTCGTTGCAGGCGGCGGTCTTGCGCTGCTCGAAGCGTCGAAAGTGCTCGAAGCGATTCCTTCCGAAATCAGCGAAGATGAAAAAGTCGGCTTTAAGATCGTAAAGCGCTCGTGCGAAGAACCGATCCGCCAAATCGCGGACAACGCCGGTGTCGACGGTGCGGTTGTCGCGGAAAAAGCGAAAGTCGAAAAGAAAGGTGTCGGTTACGATGCATCGAAAAACGAATGGAAAAATCTCGTCGAAGCGGGCATCATCGATCCTGCAAAGGTTACGTGTTCCGCGCTCACGAACGCGGCATCGATTGCGGGTACGCTTTTGACGACCGAATGCGCGATCACCGATATCCCCGAGCCGAAAGCGCCGCCGGCAGCTCCGTCTCCCGACATGGGCGGTATGTATTGATAAAATGAAAGTGCCGCAAACGATGCGGTGCTTTCAAATTTTTTCGAATGGGCTGTCCAAAAACTTCAGTTTTTTGGACAGTTTCCTTAATGTACTATGCGATGTTTAAAATTAAGTCATGACAACATAACGACTTAATTTTAAACTCGATGGGCTGTCGGAAAAGTAACCGACTTTTGAGACAACCCCTTTTTTTGTATAGTAGCCTTATGGCATCAAAACCCGCTCCGTCCGCCCGACGCGGTACAAAATCGAAAAACGGAAAACTCAACAAAGCGATCCCCGTGCTGTTTATGATCGCGGCTTTCGTCATCGCGCTGATTTTCGTCGCCCGTGTTTTTGTCGGAGAATCGTCCGAACATCTTCCGCGTGCGCGGATCGTAACACCCGTCGCTCCGGGAGAAGCCGAAAATCAATCGTCCGGCGATGCCGTCTCTACCGACAACGAAGCTATGACTTCGTTCGTACCGCTTTCGCTCAATGAAACGCTCATCAGCACATTGTCCATCGATTTGAATAACGATATGAAAGAGGATCAGGTCGTTGCCGTCCGCAAAGAAGGTGTGCCCGGTCTCGTGCTCATTGTCGGCATCTACGATACCGAACGGAACGCATACCTTCGCACGGCGGAAATCGCGACGGAGATTTCCCGCACGCGTACTTTTTCCTATACCGGTATCGACATGCTCGGCGAACATCAAAACGCTCTCGTGTATCAAGGCGTCAAAGACGACGGTACGAGCGTTTTGGCGATCTATATGATGCGCAAAGAGCGCAATAAAATCGAGCTTGTGCAGATCGGCGATTTCGAATCCGACGGCACGATTTTTATTCAGCAGGACGACCGTTCGATGTCGTACGAGCTTTCGCAATCGCGAGGGGAAAGTTTTCCGGTGTGGGTATACAGTTCCGCAAAGGATCCCGGCGATGGTGAAAATGCGAATTTGAGCCAAATCCAAACCGAATATCGCTGGAACGAAAGGGAACAAAAGTACGTCGAAACGCGGCAAGTACGCGTCACGGGAAGCAGGGTCGCCGCACGCGAACTCGCGCGCATTCAGGACGGTACCGTCGAAACCTTTGCCGATTTTCTCGACGGCCTGTGGTATAAGACGTCGTCTTCGCAGGACGGCATACGCTATCTCTTTTTCGATCACGCGCAAAAAGAAGTGATTTTCCTCTATGACGATACCGAAGAAGTGTACGCGTGGGAAGACAGCAATCTGCGCAGAAGCGGCATTTACATTACGACGACGAATAAATCGATTACGAATATGCAGCGCCGCTGCGATATTTCGCTTGCAGGCATCGACGAAGTGCGCATCCATATCATCGACGACGTGCGCATGCTCATCAAAGAAAATAATTTGTGGGACGGCAGCTATCGCAAGATGACGGCGCTTGCGTCCTTTGCGTCCGAAAGCCGGCAGCAAGACGAATACGAAACGGCGTTTGCAAAATGGCCCAAGTGGAAGACCGACAACGGCCTCGTCATCACATTCGGGAAAACGACGTATACCGTTTCGGGCGACAACGCATACGACGAAGGTATCTATGTGACCGGCGCCGTTGCGGGCAAACACGTCGTACAGTTCCGCTCGTCTCTGAACTCCCCGCTGCTTTCAAGCGCGTATGAAATGCGTTTTAAAACGGTGACGATCCCCGCTTCTTCCCGCCGCCCTGCCGAAATCCAAACCGACTATCATACGCTCGAACTCGCGCCCGTGCGCATCGCACCCGACGCGTGCTATCCGGCTGAAGGCCGCACGTTTACGCTGACGCGCGAAGCTGACTGAGGTTTCGCCGACAGCGTTTCCTTGTTCTCCGCCTTTATATGAAATAGGATATTTTATGGATTTACGGAAAATATGTATCGTTCTCGTGCGCCCCGAAGAAAGCCGCAATATCGGGAGCGCGTGCAGAGCGTTGGCAAACAACGATATCGCCGATCTCCGCATCGTCGGCAAAAAAAACGATTATGATGATGCGGCGGTACGCACGCTTGCGCTCCATGCGACGGATATTTGGGATGGCGCACGCTTTTTTCATTCGATCGCGGATGCGACGGCGGATTGTACGCTTTCGGCAGGTACGACGCGACGGCGCGGCAAAAACAGAAAAGGTAAACTTTTACTGCCGGAAGAATTCGCCGTAAAAGCGGCCGATATCTCAGACGCACAGGGTACCGTCGCGGCGGTGTTCGGCAACGAGCGCACGGGACTTACCGATGAAGAACTTGCCGAATGCACGCTCGGTGTTACGATACCGTCAAGCGAACACTTCGCTTCTCTCAATCTTTCCCATGCCGTTCAGATAATCTGCTATGCCCTGTTTCGGGAAAAGAGAAGCGGCATAACGGGCTATACGCCGCTACCGCTTTCACGCATCGATGAAACCGTTTCGGTCATCGCGGATAATTTGCAAAAAATCGGATTTTTCAGCGTGACGGGCAGGTGCGATATGGAACATTTTTGGCGGGCGCTACTGTCGCGCGCGGCGCTTTCGGAAGGCGAAGCGCAATATATGGAAAAAATATTTACGAAAGCCGCAGGTCTCGCCGCTCGAAATCAACAATCCTGACGCCAGCGTCGGGGCACAGTGCTCAATGTTTCGCACTGTGTGTTCTCGTAAGGTGGTTGCAGTCGGCTTTAATACCCTTTGTTACGACACAAGCGTCGGGGTATTAAACCCTCCGCACGAATAAAATTAATAATTAGGTCAAACTCGGCTTTCGACCGATCAATAATTTTGCCTTTTACACCGTCACATATTTTGTCGTTTTCGAATCGTCTTTCTTTCCCGTACACACCTTTACTTTTTTCTTAATTACTGTTAAAAATTTCACAGTAAATGCGGATTTTCCGTTTTTTTTCGATTTTTCAACTTCGAATCAAGGGAAAAGGCAGAATTTTCCGTTGACCGGAAAACCTGACATCCGTTACTATCGGGAGGATTGCGATGAACGAAATGCTTGCCGCGCCGCAAAAGCGCGTTTCTGAACCGTCGAAGCGGCGGCTCGTGCTCTTGGCAGAACTTCTTTCGCGTACGAACAAAGCGCGCATTACGTCGGTCGAGCTCGCATCTCTCGTGCATTGGAGTCCCGCACTCATCAGGCACGATATAGCGTCGATCGGTTTTTGCGGCGGCGTTTCAAACGGTTACGACGTGCGCTGCCTCTGCGATGCGATTTTGCGCTTTTTCGAAATCGCTCCCGCATCGAGCGAAAAGAAGTGCTGCATCGTCGGTTTGGGCAGGCTCGGCGCCGCCCTCCTCGACGAAGCGATATTCGACGGCACGGGCTATAAAATCGTCGCGGGATTCGATCCGAACGTAAACCGGACGGAAATCCTCCGATCTGCGTTTCCGCTCTATCCGGCATCGCGGATCGAAGCGGTCGTCGCTTCGGAACGCATCGAATATGCGATCCTCACATCGAAAAACGAAGATGCCGCATCCCTTGCTTCGCGCCTTGTTTTTTGCGGCATACGCGGTATCGTCAATTATACCGATGCCGTGCTGGGATCGACCGTATCGGCTCGGGTGGAAAACGCATCTCCGGTGACGCTCCTCCGAACGCTTTCCGCCCGCGTTTCGGGTGCTTGGAGAAAAGTTTTATGAAAAGAAGAATTATTATAT
>NZ_JAFEVM010000037.1:0-24447 GCF_016901105.1 Treponema sp. Marseille-Q4523
TGAAAATCCTCCGGAAGAGCTTCCACCCGAAAAGCCTCCGCCTGAACTCGACGAAAAAAAATCGTTTCCGAATGCCGAACGGTATATCCTGCTTGAAGGATATCGCCTGTTGTAACGAGCGCTTATCATCGCAAACAGCACATTGATCAGAAAAAAGATGATAAACGCGGCGATGGGGATCACGTCTGTGGGAAGTGCTTCGCCCGCGACACGCTTTGAAACGAGGTCGGCGTCGCCTGCAACGATACCCGCCATATTTTTTACGCCGGCGGTAATGCCCTCGCCGTAGTCGCCGTTTTGAAAATACGGTGCGATGACATTCCGTATGATAAGGCCGCATTTCATATCGGTGAGTTTGTCTTCGAGACCGTAGCCGACTTCGATGCGTATTTTTCGTTCGGCAAGCGCAACGATGAGGATCGCGCCGTTGTCTTCGCCTTTTTGTCCGAGTTTCCATGTATCGGCGACTCTGATGCCGAACGATTCGAGCGAGTCGCCTGCGAGCGTTGCGACGGTCAAAACTGCGACTTGAGCGCCTGTCGCCTCTTCAAGCGATCCGAGATAGGACGAAAGCTCTTCTTTTTCTGAAGAGCTCAAGAGGCTCGCATTGTCGACAACGCGGCCTGAGAGCGGGGGAACGTCGAGCGCCGAAAGCGGAAAAGCCGCGATCAGCAAAAGCGGACAGAGCAGCACCGTCGTGCGGAAGAATTTTATCAACGAAGATGACGGCGCGCTTTTCGAAATCCGGAATGTTCCGGTCGCAGTTCGATTCAATACCATTCCGCATCCTCCAGTACGATAAGACCGTCGGGCAGTTCGTTCGGATTTTCTTCACGGGCGGGAAAGTGCTCGGCGAGGAGTTCTCCGCATTTTTCGATCGCGCCGACGAAAGCGTCCGCCGCATTTCCGGATTTTATCTCCGCCGCGAGTTCATCCGAAATGATACGCCATAGATCGTGCGATATTTTTTTTGAAATGCCGGAATCGGCGACGATGCGCACTTGTCGTTCCAAATACGAAATGAAAATCAAAATGCCCGAACGTTCGGCCGTATCGCAGACGCCGCATTCGACGAAGAGTCGGAATGCCCGCCGCGTAACGCTCGCGACCCGAACGCTTTTCGGCACAACGATGCGGTCGAGCGCGGGAATATTGAAAAGTCTGAACGCCGCGGCTGCGCTTACAAAGCACACAAAGCCGTACATCCCCGGCAGCATCCACGTCCGCTCCGTCCACGCAAAGAGATCGTACGCATCGCTTATCTTTCCCGCAAAGGGCAAGAGAAAAGCAAAGACGGCGGCTGCAACGCATACGGCGGCAAGCAGTTCCCA
This sequence comes from Treponema sp. Marseille-Q4523, assembly GCF_016901105.1. Classification (NCBI taxonomy): domain Bacteria; kingdom Pseudomonadati; phylum Spirochaetota; class Spirochaetia; order Treponematales; family Treponemataceae; genus Treponema; species Treponema sp. Marseille-Q4523. The sequence goes on from NZ_JAFEVM010000037.1 coordinate 1,332, forward strand.
AAACGCATAGTGCGCGCTTTCCGGCGCGAGTACGATTTTGATTTCACCTGTCGTCTTCGATTCGGCTTTTGCGACCGCGTCCGCGATTCTATCGAATTCGGCGTTCGAGAGTTTCAGCTTTTTGAGCATGGTCTGCGTTTTCATATATCATTCCAAAATTTTAAAGTTCGATAATTATTAGGTTCAATTTTGAGTTTTCTAAAACTCGAAATTTTCCGACCGTTTCGCTCACCAAGGCGGGTTGGAAAAACCGAATAAAACTATGCGTGGACGAGGTTCCGGCAGCGTGCCGTTTCGAGCATTCCGATCGCGCACGCCGGTATCGACTAACCGTTACTGATGAGGCGCAGGATGTAGAGCTGCACGTACATAAACAGCGACTCCTGTTCCGTGATCTTTTGCATATTCGGCGTTTTAATAAGAGCTTCTGCAAGGCTCCGCACACGCTCGATCGTAAACGTCTGAGCCGAAATCGTATGGATAACTCTGCGCATATAGCCGCGGATCAGGGAATTGACGTCTTCGGTAAGCTGGCGGTGGGCATCCGGCGATATCAGCTTATTCCATTGCTTGCAGTACGAATCGAGTTCGCGGTCTACCGTCGAGCCTTCGGGGACGAGATCGTTTTCGACCGTTTTTGCAGCCTGTATGATCGCTTCGCGCTTCGTTGCGGGACGTATATTTTTATTCGTCGAATTCGTACTTTTAACTTCTTCGACCGCAGCTTCTCTTTTTTTCTTTTTCGAACCGCGCATAAAAAATCCGATGATCTGCGAAACGACCGGGATCGAATACCAAAACGGCAGCAATATCTTTGCATTTGCAAGCACCGTCGCATTTCCGATCATAAGCAGCTCGGCGTAGGGTAAAAGCCGTCCGTTCGAAAAGAGACGGAAGTTTCCGCCGCTTGTACTGTTTTGCAGTTCGATATCGAGCAGAGTCAAAAAGTTGGCGTTGAGCAGTGCATACAAAACAGGGGATGTTTTTTCAACCTGCGTTTTAAGCACCGACTCGAAACGCTGCCTGTCATGCATTTCAGGAAGCTTTTCAAAATTTTCGAGTGCCTTATGCCATTTATTCGTGAGATTCTGCTTTATGACGCTGTGCGCTTCGTTGCACAATCGTATGATCAGCGGAAATACTTTCGACTTATATACAAAATATCTCGTACCCGAATCGATCTTAAAGACGAGCAGGCGCGGCAGCTCACCGTCTTTGCTTTCGGTCGTAAGCCGCTCAAGAAATTTTTTCAAATCGTCGTCGGTGTAGCGGTTGCCGAGCGGCATACCCTTCGGATCGGTCATCTTGACGATCGCGCTCATCGGATAAAAATACGGTGGCTTATCGAGCGCAGCTTCGAGCAATTCGAGCGCCTCGTCTTTTTGCTGCTGTTCCTGCACTTTATTTTTGAGCATCAAAAGATGCAATTCCGCGATCGAAACCGCCTGCAGGAGATTCGCGTCTTCAAGCGTCGTGTCTTTTACCTTTTCAAAATCCTGTCTGATAAAATAACAGAGCTGGCTCCACGAATAAAAGGAGTTCGCAGACGATTCCAACAGCTGCGATGCGCTGTCCTGCTTCGTGACAAACTGCTCAAAAAAAGTTTTTATGGAAATCTCTTTTCCGGGATTCGCGTTGCGGAGTTTTTTTAAAAAATAATCGTGATACTCTTCTTTTTTGAGCATCGTGCGGATTTTGGAAAGCGCTGCATCGACGAGCATCTCTATAGGCACGCATTCGGGAAACAAAATGGAAGGCACGTTGCGCGGCAGCTGGACGACATAGAGCTTCGGCGATTTTAAATCCTGTTTTACAAAAAGCGACGTAAGCAGATCGGACGCCGATTTTTTTTCCAGCGCATCCGATGAAAGCTGTTTCGGTAAATCCGTCAGCGTCGGAAAAGGGACGGCAGGATTGAACGCAAGCTCTTTATAGCGCTGCGCAAACCTGACCGTATAGTACATGATGACGATGATGATCTGTTTGTCGCCGTTACGCTCCAGCATAGCTACGAGGTGCTTTGCTTCAAGCTTTTGCAGCTCCGCGATAACCGTATCTTCCGTATTGCCGAGGTAGCAAACCAAGCCGGGTTCTTCTTCGATATAATGTTCCGCGTATTTTTTTATATAATCGCAAAAATCGCGAAGATTGACAAATGCGGAATTTTGTTTATTCGCGTACGAACGGAGAAGCGTACCGAAATTCGTTATCACCGGCATAATTTTCAGTATACCAGAGAAGTCCGTTTTCGGCAACACGATTTGTTGAAATCTCGCTGAAATTCTGCATCGATACTGAAAAGCGAAATGATCTGAAGGGGGGAAGTCTCCCCCTCGCTCCAAAGTCCTCGCGCTTCGCGCTCCGGTCTTTTTTGCTGTCCCCACTGCGGGGACACCCCGCAACGCCCCGCATTGTGAGTTTTCCATTGTGCGGGTCTTATTACAAAACAGCTTCTTACGGCATCGACTACGGCAAAATAATCATAGGATAAAATTTCTGTGGCGTAATACGGAAACCTGTGCTATAGTTATATTAGCCTAGGCTATCTTTTTGGTTGCGCATACCGAACGCGTTTCTAAAAATTGCGGGAGATATAACGGAGGTGCTATGTCGCTGAGCGAAACGAAGGAAGGCTTTTCCGGAACGATAACCGATATCGCAGGAGACGCGCATTTTATCGGAAGGGTCACGTCGATGGGGCTTACGGTCGGCTGTCCGCTCACCGTCGTGAGGCACGAAAAAAAACAGCCCATACTCATCGAAGCGCGCGATACGCTGATCGCGATCAGCTGCGGCGATCTCGGTAAAATTTTCGTAGAAGCGGAGAACCGATTATGACAAAGACAATCGCATTGCTCGGACAGCCGAATTCCGGAAAATCCACGCTGTATAACGGGCTTACGGGCTCGCACCAGCACGTCGGCAATTGGCCCGGAAAAACGGTAGAACAAAAAGAAGGCTATTTCACCATTGACGGAGAGCGATACATCGTCGCCGATCTTCCGGGAAGCTATTCCCTTTCGGCGGGTTCACAGGAAGAAGAAATCACGCGTGACTACATCGCATCCGGTAAAGCCGACATCGTCTGCGTCCTCGCCGACGCCTCTCAGCTCAGGCGCAATCTCTACATGCTCGCAGACTTCGCACCGATGCACGTGCCGGCTGTTTTGATCCTCAATATGATGGATGTCGCAAAACTGCAGGGAAAATCGATCGACACGGCACTCCTTTCAAAGCGGCTCGGCATCACCGTCGTTCCCTTTGTCGCCGCCGACAGAAAAAAATATCCCGAACTGAAAGATATACTTCGAAACGAATTTAATAATCCGAAAAAAATCGATACGGAAAAACTCGACGCTCTGTGCGGCGGTACGAAAAGCGAAATGGAACTTGCGAATGCCCGCTTTCAATGGATCGAAGCGCTGCTCGACGGCGTCGTCTCGGGCGAAAAAAAGCGCGCAACGCTTTCAAAAGCCGACCGCATCTTTACGAGCCGCCGCTGGGGAAAGCCGCTTTCCGTTGTCGTCATGCTGCTCGCGTTCGTCGCGTCTATGATCATGGCCATACCGCTCATGGGTATCGGCTCCGTTATTCCGCGTCTCGCATCTCCACTTCTCCATCGCCTCATGCAGGCCGGACACGCGGCTCCTTTTTTGGAATCGCTTGCTGCCGATTTGATCCCGAATGTCGTGTACTTTGCCGCCGCGATGGCGGGCTTTGTCGTCGGCGTAACGTTTACGTTTACGGCGCTCGAAGAAACCGGGTTTTTGGCGCGCATTTCCTACGCTTTCGACGGAACGATGACAAAGCTCGGGCTGCAGGGAAAAAGCATCTGCCCCATGCTCATGGGTTTGGGCTGCACGATCGGAGGAGCCGCAGGCGCGCGCGTCATCGACAATTGGGGACAGCGCATACTGACGATCATGCTTACGTGGGCGGTACCCTGTGCCGCCATCGCGACCGTCATGCCGACGCTTGCGACGATTTTTTTCGGCGCGTACGGCATCCTCGTCATGCTCGGCATCTATGCGTATATGTTTTTTATGATATTCATCACGGCAAAGATTTTCGGCAACAAGCTTTCGCCCGCCGCAGAGCGTACCGGCATGCTCATGGAACTTCCTCCGTACCACCGGCCCAGGTGGGCAAACGTACTTTATACGTCGTTTGCAAAATCGTGGGACATCTTTAAGCGTGCGCTCCGCGTCATATTTTTGATTTCGGTAATTTTTTGGGCGCTGTCGTTTTCATCGACGGGACGCGCGGAAAACAGCATCATCTATCGATTCGGCACGTACATCGAACCGGTCACGCGTTTTTTCGGATTGGGCTGGCAGACTTTTATCGCCTTTCTCGCGTCCGCCGTTTCAAAAGAAGCGGTGCTCGGAGTATTGAATTCGCTCTATGTCGGAACGGGCGATGTTATGACGGCGACCTTTTTGTCGAAAACCGCAGGCGCTTCGAGCGGAAACCTCGCATCCGTTTTGCCCGAGTCGATTTCAAAAGCGGAAGCGCTCGCCTTTATGTTCGCCGTTTCGTTCAATGTGCCCTGCCTCATGGCCGTTACGGCGACATATCGCGAAACGCATTCGCTCAAATGGACGGCATCGATCGCGTTTTACTATATCGCAAGCGCGCTAATCCTGTCGTTCATCGTGTATCACATCGCGGTTTTGCTGATGTAATAATTGATAATGGGCAATCAGACCGAATGCACGGCAATTACAAGTTTAGCCCATTATCACTTACGCATTAAAAAGCCTGTAGTATTCGAGTTCTCCGCCCAAAGCGGCAACGCGTTTGCCGCGTCCGTCGGTATATCCGCACACGACGCGCCGTATGCGCTCGTAGGCGATGTCGGCGATCGTATCGAATTCGGCGCAGGCGGCTTTTTCCGCCGACTGAACGGCGATGCAGCGGAAAGAGACGCCGTGTTTTTTGTTAAGGCGCAGCACCGCTTCAAGCGTCGTACCGCTCCCTGCAAAAAAATCGAGGACGACCGCATCGCGCGGAAGGCTCATCATTTCAAGCAGGTATTCGATGAGGTTTACGGGTTTCGGATTGACGAAAGCGTTTTTAACTCCGAGGAGATCGTCGAGATAACGTTGCGCTTCCCGCGTCGAGTCGGCGCACGCGATGATATTTTTCGGAATAACGCGGCTTTTTTCTCCGTTGAAAATCTTTTTGCGCGGCACGCCGTTTCCGCCTCTTCCCCAGTAGATGCGGCCGTCGCGGATCAGATCTTCCATTTCGTCTTTACCGCACAGCCATTGGCGCGTCCACGTTTTGCCCGAAGGAGACGTAATGGAAAAATAATTGACGTGCTTCGGATTCGATCGCGACTCGGTAAACGAAATGCTGCCCGAAAACCACGGACCGCGAAGATCGCCGTCCGCGTTGGAATGCGCCCAATCCGCCGTTTCCGCGGCTTCGAACGGCGGAAGAGAACGTTTGCATTTTGCAAAGCAGAGCGTGTGCTGCGTTACCGTGCGCGACCACGAATCTTTTTTCCCTTTTCCGTGAACATACATAAAATCGTTTACGTAATTTTCTTCACCGAAAACCGCATCGCCGAGCAGGCGCAAGCGCGCGTACTCTTCATCGCCTATCGAAATAAAAATGCAGCCGCGCTCGCACAAAAGTTCCCTCGCAAGCTCGAGACGGCGGGACATAAACGAAAGCCAAGCGGAGTGGCGGGCGGGATCGTTTTTGGAAATGAGCGAGCCGTCGGGAAAGCGGCGTAAAAAGCGGCTGTCTTTGTAAGTAATATCGGAACCCGTGTTGTACGGCGGATCGATGTATATCGCGTCGATTGCATTGCGCCGAGATTTGCATAAACATTTCAAAACGGGATAGTTATCGCCTTCGATAAAGATGTGTGCGCTTTGCGACGACGAAGCTGCGCCTTTATCGGCATTTTCGAAAATCGCTTTTTCAGGCACGGGTACGAGCGAATAGAGATCCGCATCCGAGCCGTCCGCGCGTTCGGGGACGTCGATCCATAAAAGACCGCAGCGCTGATCCGTAGACATAAAGAAAAAAGCCAACTACCGGACTTGAACCGATCACCGCCGCATTACGAATGCGATGCTCTACCGGATGAGCTAAGTTGGCAAATATGTGCGAACTATAGCATAATTACCGAATTATGGCAATATGCCGATTTACGTCTATTTACGTCGTGTCACCGGTTGTCGGTTGTTCGCCGTGTGTACGCCGGTTTGCCGCTGTTTCGACATACGCCGCTATTCGGGCTATTCGATCATCGCTTCGCTGAAGTCTTCGCTCGCTCCTTCCCATTTTTTTCGGCCGCTTTCCATTACGATAATATTGTCCGCGACGGCTTTCGCTTCGGCTATATCGTGCGTGACGAAGATTCCGGTAAAACCTTCGCGCTTTTGACTTTCGCGGATATCGAGGGCGAGCTTTTTTCGAAGCGGCGCGTCGAGCGACGAAAGCGGTTCGTCAAAGAGGACGAGGGGCGGCTTTACGATGAGTGTCCGTGCGAGCGATACGCGCTGAGCTTCGCCGCCCGAAAGCGTATCGGGCATGCGTTTTCCGAAGCCTCCGAGAGCGAATTCCGCAATATATTTTTCCGCTTCGGCTTCCGCCCGTCTTTTGTCGATGCCTTTACTGCGAAGCCCGTACGCGACGTTTCCCGCGACCGTCAGATGAGAAAAGAGCGCGGGACTTTGAAAGACCATGCCGACGCCCCGCTTTCCCGGAGCGATTTTTGTCAACATTTTTCCGTCGAGCGCTATAACGCATTCTTTTCCGTCATTTCGCCTGCTCGGTTGTTCGAGTCCCGCAATGAGACGGAGCACGGTAGACTTTCCGCTTCCGCTTTTTCCGACGATGACGGTCATCGTGCCTTTCGCCGCCGTAAATGAAAAGTCGACGGTAACCGAATCCCACACGCGAAAAAGATTATCCGCAATAAAATAATTATCCATACGCGGTTCCGAAATTATTAATTTTTTTACAACACGCAAAGACGATGGCGCACAAAACGCAGAGGATCGTACCGCAGATGCACGCATCCGAAAATCGATATGCAGACGCGAGTCGATACGTATACAACGAAAGCGTGTCGAAACGAGGTACGGAAAGAACGAGCGGCAGCGCCGTGTCTCCCATACTTACGGCAAAGCAAAAACCGAATGCCGAAACGATGCCGCGCTTTGCGGACGGAATCATAATGCGGAACACCGTATCGGGCGCGACAGGTGAAAGCATGCGAGCGGCGTCGATCGTCGCCTGTGATACGGTACACAAAGATGCGTAGATTTGCCTGAACGCGAGCGGCCACGCAAGGGCGGCTTCGGCTAAGACGAGCGTTGCTACTGACGCGCGGCGTACGGCGATCGTCATACCGACTCCCATAACGACCGACGAAAGCGCCATCGGAAGCATAGGAAGAGTCCTGAGCATTTCTGATGTTCCGAGCGGGTCGCGGATGCGGATATATGAAGCGTAGGTGAACCCCGCCGTCACGCATAAAAGTGCGGTACAGGGAGCGGTCATGCACGTACCGCAAAGCGCCTTTTTGAATCCCTGCGAATTGATAATTTTAATAAAGGATGGAAGTCCGCCCTGTGTCGAAAAACCTCCGGCTGCGATCCCTGCAAGAGGCGCGAGAAAAAAAAGTGCGACGAGGAAAGCGAGGAAGGCGGCAAAAACGCATTCGATGATTTTCGCAGGTTTTTCTTCAAAAGGCGCGCACCCTATCGGAGGAGCGATTGCTTCACCCGTATGCCGCACTTCTCCCGTTTCTGCCGTACTCTTGCACGCGCCGTAGACAAAGAGCACCGTCATCGCACACAGGGTTTCGATGAGCGCAAGGACGGCCGCCGTTTTAAAATCGAGGGAAGCGCGCGCCGCTCGATATATTTCCGTTTCAAGCGTCGAAGAGCCGGGACTGCCGAACAGGAGTACGATCATAAAGCTGAAAAAGCAGTAGAGAAATACGGGGACACAGGATGCCGCTATCGCGGGGGAAAGCTCGTGCAGCGTCACGGTAAAAAAGATGCGCCGCTCGTTCGCTCCGAGCATTCGTGCGGCATCGCGCTTTACGGACGAAAGCGTTTCCCAAGAAGATGAAACGACGGCGGTGACGAGCGGAAAATTGTAGAAGCCCTGTACGACGACGATGCCCGCCGTCGAATAAAGGAAGGTAAGCGGTGCGTTTTTCACATGAAAGATTTTTATTAAAATTGAATTGACCGTTCCGTTGATGCCGAATACGGTGACAAAGCCGAGCGCGATAACCAACGACGGCACGCACAGCGGAACGGCGGAAAGCGAAAGGATAAGGCGTTTTCCCGGAAAGCTTCTGTTTGCGGTAAAAAAAGCTGTGCCGATACCGACTGCCGCAGCCGTCAACGTGGAAAAAAAAGCGATGGCAAACGTGCGAAGCGCGACGCGGGCTATATATCCCCCTGCGATGCACGCGCTTTCGGTTTTCGTAAAGAGCGGCAAAAAAGAGGCGGCAAAGGCGACGGCAAAGGCTCCGATTATTAAAATAAAAAGTGCCGAAGCGATCGCGCATGCCCCGTATTCGAAGATTCCCGTGCGGCGCTTCGTCATTTGCCGAGCGCTTCGATGATGCGCGGAACGGCTCCTTCGACGGCAAGCGCATCGTACGTAAGCGTTTTCGACTCTGCAGAAGATACGAGCGCATAGCATTCGGGAAGGACAACCGTTTTATTTGCAGGGTACATCCACTGCGTGAGCGGGATCGCGTTTTGCGCTTCGCTTCCGATAAGGTAGGCGATAAACGCTTTTGCACCTTCTTCGTTCGGCGCACCTTTTACGAGACCCGCGCCTTCGATCTGTTCAACATGTCCTTCGGAAAATATGAGCGCCCGGTAACGGTTCGTTTTATCGGCATAGACGTGATAGGCAGGGCTTGTCACGTAACTTACGACGAGCGGCGCTTCTCCCTTCGTAAAGAGACCGTAACCGCTGCTCCAGCCGGACGCCATCGTCAATACGGCAGGCTTGAGCTTTTGCCAATAGCTTTCGTAATCGCTTCCGAACACGGCGATCGTCCACGCGGCGAATCCGAGCCCCGGCGTGCTCGTCCTCGGATCCATGAGGATGAGTTTTTTTGCGTATTCGCTTTTCGTTAAATCTTCAAGACTTTTCGGTGCAGGCGTATTCGACTGCGTGTCGTAGATGAGCGCGAATTTGCTCCAGTCGTAGGGCGTGAGGAGCCAATCGCCGCCCAAGCCGTCCGAAAGCTCGGTCGGGATGACGTCGTCGGCGCCTTCGGGTTTAAAAGATACAAGAACGTTTTCTTTTCGCGCTTTATTTATTAAATTGTTGTCGATACCGAGAAGCACGTCCGCCTGTACTTTGTTTTTTTCAAGCACGGCTTTCGAAAGGATCTGCGCGGCATCTCCGCAGTTTACGTATACGGCGGAAAAGCCGGTCGCTTTTTCAAAACCGCTTGCGATCGCACTTCCCGGCCCCCACTCGCTCATAAAAGAATCGTAAGTGTAGACGACGACTTCTTTTTTCCGTGCGCCCTGCACCGCAGTTTTTTTACTGCACGCAGCCGATACGAAGAGATCGGTAATTAATAAAATTGAAAGGATAAAACGATGAGCGTTCATAGTCTTCCTCCGCCGGCATTATCCGGATCAGGTTGGAATACCGTACGGTATTCTGCGGGTATGATCTCAGGTCACGGCACTGCCGTTTCCACCCCGGTTATGATGCGAGTATAGTAAAAGGACCTTTTTACGTCAATACGGCGCTCGGCATAAAAAAACCGCCGCCGAAAATCGGCGGCGATTTATGTTAGGGCTTAGCCTGTCTAAGCCTCTGTTCCGCTACAGCTACCGCGCATCCGCGACAACCGTATCGCCTGCAAGCTTGCCGAATACGACCGTATCGACGACGGCGTTTCCACCCAAGCGGTTCGCACCGTGTATGCCTCCGGTGATTTCACCTGCAGCGTACAGACCGGGGATAACTTTTCCGTTCGTGCCGATGACGTGTCCGCTCGTGTCGATCGTAACGCCGCCCATCGTGTGGTGAACGCAGGCTTGGCGCGGAGTGGCAACCCACGGACCCTTCGTGAGCTTCGTCGAATAGAGCGTTCTGCCGAATTCGTCGCGGCCGGAATCGACGCTCGCATTGAACGTGTCGATCGTCGCTTGGAGCGTCGCAGCGTTCATGCCGAGTTTTCCGGTAAGCTCTTCGAGCGTGTTGCCCGTGTAGATATAGCCGTTCGATTCGAGATAGTCGAACGTAAATCCGTCGGCACTTCTCCATGAAGGATCTTTGATATCTTTGTATTTGTCGCCGTCGCCGGATTCGAGCATATAGAACACTTTATCGGGCTGTGCAAAAACCGCGAGACAAATATTGTCGCGCCTGCCGCCTTCGTTCGTAAAGCGTTTGCCTTCTTTATTGATAAAGATGATCTGGTCGGTGCCGTTGACGTCTCTCGGCGGATACTTCGTCAGCTGTCCGTCTTTTAAGTTACCGAGATACAAAAGCTGGAGTTGTTCCATATCGGTGAGCGAAGCGCCTGCAGCGACGGCCATTTCGATGCCGTCTCCCTGAGAACACGAAAAGCGGTTCGTCGTCGCGACTTTGCTCAAATCCTGCCATTTGCCCGACGTATTGTATTTTTGCACCATCGCGCCGTTTGCGGCAAAACCGCCGGTCGCGAGGATAACACCGTCCTTTGCCGAAAGGGTAAATTGATTGCCGTTTCTGTCGGCGCACACGACGCCGGTAACTCTGTCGCCGTCTTTCACGAGCGATTTACCCGTCGTCTCGACCATAACCGTGATATTGTTCATTTTGGCGATGCTTTCAACATAGGTCGAAATGAAGCCTGTTCCCATCTTCATCGTACTGGTGTGGGTGCGCTGCCACAGAGAACCCGCTCCCTGACTGATGACGTCGGAAAAGCTCATGCCCAAATCGTCGATCCAGTTAAGTCCGTCGTATGCGTTGTAGCACAACACTTTGACGAGGTTCAAATTACCGACTTTATCACCGCCGTTCCACGTCTGGAGCGCGAACCACTCTTTCGAATCGAAGAGGTCGGTTCTGCCGCTCGCTTTGTATGCATTCCACTGTGAGCGCACCTGCGCTTGGAGCGCGGCGTGTTCGCCGCTTTTCGGAGCTTCGGCGAGAGCCGCTTCGATCGTGCGTTTTACCGCATCACCCATCGTCGCTTTTTTCTGCAGCGCTTCGTCGGGCGTATTGTAGATGGCACCGCACACGAGCGTATCGCCTCCGACTTCGCCGTTCTTTTCCACGATGATGACCGATTTATTCTGCTGTCCTGCCGCGATAGCCGCCGCAAGTCCCGCACCGCCGCCGCCGACAACGACGACATCGGCGCTCGCATTCGCCGGAGCGGCTGCCGCTTCCGGTTTTGCATTCCAATCGGCGGGATCCGCTTTCGCTTCTTTCAGACAGTTCGATACCGCCGCTTTGATTGCTGCCGACGTGATCGTCGCACCGGTTACGACATCGACGTTGACCGACTGATGCTTTACGATTTCGGCGGGGATCAATTCGGTAGGAGCCATTCCTCCTGCCGTCAAAACCGTGCCGTTCGCATCCATCAAGGGGCTGCCGATTCCCGGCGTTTCCGAGTTTTTCGTGACTCGTACATCCGCGATCTTTTTGTTTGCAATCGTAACGGATACTTCGATCGCATCGTTCATACCCTGTATGGACGAAGTGTAGGTTCCGTTTTTGATCGATTTACCGCCGCAGGAAATCAAACCCGCAACGGCAAACGCGATCAGCGTAAATGAAAGTGCTTTCTTTTGCATTATCCATGCCTCCAAATATTATTAAACGATCGCTGTGTCATTCATAGCGATACCTTTCTATATTATGACCTTATATTCGCTTTGTCAAGAAAGATTTTTACACTTTCGATTCGTTCCTGCGGTATCATTGAGGACACGTGATAGTTTCGTAAAATTTTACACGCAACGCTTTCACTCTGACAGAGCGGAGAGGATTCCGTCGATCGCGTCGTCGACCGTTTTTCCTCTTTTGAACACGGGATTTATAAAGGATACTCGGCAGAGAATTTCATTGCCGGCAAGCAGCGCTTGCATTTTATCGAGACAGGTTTCCGCTTGTCCTCCGCCCGAACAGGCAAAGAGCGCGATGCGTTTTCCGTCAAGCTTTGCGCGCCGCAAAAAAGTATTGATTGCCGGAGCGGGACGGCTTGCCCAAACGGGAGTGCCGATGACGATGTTGCCGAAAGGCGCAAGATCGGGAAGAGAAGCTTTCAATTCGGGTCGTGCGCCGAAGAGAGCATCGCGTCCTCCGATAAAAAATTTTTTGAACCCTTTACGCGGGTATGCTCTTTTCGTTTCGAGCCGTATGAGTTTTGCGCCCGTTTTTTCTGCAATGCGCCGGGCGATATGGTCGGTATTTCCGTCGAGCGAATAATATACGATTGCTGTATCTTCCATAACGATAACAATACCGCGAATGCGCTCGACCGTCAAATGCCGCGCCGAATGTGTGTTCGGCAAAACACGAACCGACATATGCGTAAATCGGTAAGCGTACGAAAAAATGCTGCACACGACAAATATGCGAATTGGCTTTTTCCGCCGTTTCGGATATGATAAGTGCGATGCGAGTTCTTTCCGTCGATCACGTAAGCTACACTTATCCGCAGCAAAATATGCCGGCCGTCAACGACGTCGATTTTTCGCTCGAGCACGGTTCATATACGGCCGTCGTCGGATTGAACGGAAGCGGAAAGAGTACGCTTGCGCGGATTTTGTGTGGGCTTCTCGATGCCGACTGCGGCGAAGTTTCGTATGCGAGCGGCGTCCGCTCGGCTCTCGTGTTTCAATCGCCGAAAGATCAAATCATCTGCAGCGTCGTTTTCCGCGATACGGCTTTCGGTCCGCAAAACCTCGCCCTTTCGCCCGATGAAGTCGAACTCCGCACGATCGAATCGCTTACCGTCGTCGGTCTGCTTCATAAAGCCTCTTCGCCGTCCGTAACGCTGTCTCTCGGGCAAACGCAAAAAGAAGCGCTCGCCGGCATCATCGCGATCGATCCCGATGTGATCATACTCGATGAAGCGCTTTCCATGCTTGACCCCGATTCGAAAAACGATATATTTGCGTTTCTTTCGTATTGGGTTCGAAAGGGGCGTACGGTCGTCCACATCACGCACGATACGGATGCGATCCGAAAAGCGAAGGATGTCATCGCGATGGAAAAGGGGAAGGTCGTATATTCGGGAACGACGGATGATTTTTTTACCGATACCGAATTGTGCGAACGCATTACGGGAGACGGCCTCGTACGTTCCGTTTTCAAAAAAAATAATAAAAAACCGACGGATTTGTCCGCTGCTTCGAATTCGTTCAAAGCCGGAACGGAAACGTGTGCGGCGGCGGTACATACATCGCCTGCGAATGCGACCTCGATTCAAACTGCCGCGCAAGAGACCGGCACGAAAGCGTGCACGGCAGACGCGGCCGCAAAAACCGAAGCCTCTCTCGCCTTTTGCAACGTCGGCTTTTCCTACGGCGAAAACGTCGTTTTTAACAATATTAATTTTTCACTTGCAAAAGGGACGCTCACCGCACTCACCGGCGTTTCGGGCAGCGGCAAATCGACGCTGCTGGAAATGGCGGCGGGACTGCTCGCTCCGTCTTACGGCGAAATCCGCTGCGATTCGCGTCCCGCTTTGTGCAGGCAAAACAGCGATGCAGCCCTTTTCGAACGCTTTGCCGCAGACGACGTCGCCTTCGGGCCCGGAAACCGCGGTGTTCGGGGAAAAGCGCTCGTTTCGCTCGTAAAGCGCTCGATGGATGAAGCGGGCATCCCGTACGCAGAATACGCCGAACGGCAGACGGCCGAGCTTTCGGGCGGCGAAAAACGGCGGCTCGCCGTTGCGGGGATCATCGCGCTCGACGCTCCGGTACTGCTCTTCGATGAACCGACTGCGGGGCTCGACGGACCTTCCCGCGCAAAGACGATGGCTCTCCTCCGCTCGCTCTCCGTTTCGGGACATACGGTGCTGTTCAGCACGCACCGCCCGGACGAAGCCGATTTTGCCGACGAAGAGATATCCGTTCGGGACGGCAATCTTTTTCTCGTTCGAAGTAAAGCGGCTTCATCGAACGGCGGGAAAATTATTAAAAAGGGAAAACCCGATGCGGATGGTGCCTCAAGTTTCAATGCGCAGATGAAACGGCATGCGCTTCCCGATACGGTGCAGATGCCGCTTGAAGGCGCGAAATTATTAAATTCGATCCGCGCGGCTTCGGCGAATACGGGGAACCTCAAAAAAAACGGCGGTATCGCAGCGAAACTTCCGCCGGCAGTTAAATTCATCGTTTTTATCGCACTCTTTGCCGCCTCTCTTGCCGCCCGTCCGCTTTCGTTATGCGCGTGTATGTTTTTGCTTTCGCTCATCTACGCGTTCTTGGCGAAGTATCCGAAGCGGCGCCTTTTTTTATCGCTCGTAAAAACGGTTCCGCTCCTGCTGTTTTTTTGTATCTTTCAGATGATTTTTTATCCGCCGCTTGAAGGCGAACGGATGTTCCTCGCTTATCGATATTTTACCGTCACGCCGTCGAAGCTTTTGCTCTGCCTTACGACGCTCATCCGCACCGAAGGGGCTATCGCCTGTATACTTTCGTTTTCATACACGACGCCGGAATACGATATCGTCGACGGTCTTTCGGTTTTGTTAAAACCGCTTGCCGTATTTCATATTCCCGTGCGATACGTTATCATAATAACGGAAATCGTTTTTCGCTTTATGCCCTTGCTTTTGGACGAAGCGTCGGAAATTATTAAAACGCAGCTCATCCGCGGCGGACTCAGGGATGCGAAAGGATTTTTCGGCCGCGTGCGCTCGCTCATTCCGCTTTTTGTACCGCTCGTCATGCAGACGATACGGAGATCGGAAGCGCTTGCGGATGCGCTGACCGAAAGGTGTTTTTCATGAACTGCAACAATAATTTTAATTTGTGCCCCATGTGCGGCGGAAAGAATATCGGCTTTGTCGATAACAAAAAATGGTTTTGCTCCGACTGCGCTTTTACGCTGTATCACAACGTCGCCGCCGCCGTGTGCGTTATCGTCGCCGACGGGGAAGGAAATGTGCTGCTTGAAAAACGCGCTAAGGAACCGCGCAAGGGATTTCTCGCGCTGCCCGGCGGTTTTATCGATCCGGACGAAAGCGCCGACGAAGCGGCTCTTCGCGAATGCAGGGAAGAAGCGGCTTTGGAAATACGGCGCGTACAATACCTGTGCTCGTTTCCGAACACGTATGAGTATAAACGCATTTTGTATAAAACCTGCGACGTATTTTACCGTGCATCCCTTCCGCGCGGCATCGAAACGATCGATGCGTTGATAAAAAATCTTCGTGCGCAAAAGAGCGAAGTCGAAAGCTTCACGGCAGTGCGGATCACGAACGATGCGGAGCTTGCCGCCGTTCCGCTCGCATTTGAAAATTCGCGCCGCGCGCTCGGCGTGTGGCTCAAGCGGAGGCGGCGGTAAAAATGGACGCAACGATAACGAAAGTCGTGTACGCCGCGTCGGCGGTTTTGTACGCGCTGCTCGTTTTAACGATTTTTTTGCGGAAAAAACTGATTTTAAAACGCGCGGGAAAATGCATATTTTCGGCGCGGCCGCGCCCCACCAAATTTTCGGCGGCGATCATCGCCTGCGCTCCCTTTATCATGCTTTTCAGCGTCTTCGTCGATCTGCGATTTTATTTTAAATGGATGCTCTGCGCCGTCGCATTGCTCGCAACGGAAATCGCCGTCCGAGAAGCTTCGACGTTGCGTTCGTCGGGCGTGTATGAAAACGGTGTCGTAACGGAAGGAGAAGTGATTTTGTTTACGGCTATATGCGGCGCAAAAAAAGGTTCGGAGACGGGCGAAATACGGGGAGAGTGCATCGTAGAATTGGAAGTCAGCGGAAAAGGGATGCGGCGCATAAGCTATGCCGATGAGGACGAACGAGATGCCGTATTGCAGGCGATATTCAGCTTCCGTCCGCAATTGCAACATTGATTATGTACGCGGAAAATGATACGATAAAAAACCGTCGAGGATACGATTGATATGAAGCTCAAAGATATATTATTAAAATTAAAAGAAAAAGCATTTCAAATCGATTTTCACGCTGCGCTTGAAAAACTCCAATCGAACGGCAAACTGCTTTTATCGACTGTCATCGTCACCTTTGTCGTGATGGCGCTTGCATGCCTCGCCGTCTTTAGCGTAAACGTAAAAGGTCCCGAACAGGTGCTCGTTCCCGATGTTACGGGGAAAAAACTGACGACGGCGCTTATCGAAATGCAGGCGAAAAAATTGTACCCTGAAATCCAACTGCGCTATTCGGAAACGCCGGGTGACGAGGGAACGATCCTCGAACAGGATCCGTCGGGAGGAGCGATCAGAAAAGGATTCAGCCACATTTCGCTCGTCGTAAGCCGCGGCGTCGTCATCGACCACGTGGAAAATTATATCGGAGAAAATATCGACTCGGTGCGCATGAAACTGCAAACGCTCTTTGCCGGAACGGCGCGGCCGCTCATCGTCATCGCCTCTCCGCAGTATAAAGCCGATACCGCCGAAGCGGGTACGATCCTCGAACAGGATCCGCCGGAAGGTACGAATATAACCGATCCCGTAACGGTGCATTTTGTCGTAAGCCGCGGACCGAATTTCGAAAATACGAGAGTTCCCGATTTGATCGGCAATTCCGTGAGCGACGTGCTTCAGCAGATGTCGCGTACGCGCCTCGTCTTCGATTTTACGGCGCATACAGCGGAGCCGGGCGAAGGTGCGGGAACGGTCGTGCACGAGCAGACTTTTTCCGAAGAACTCATCGCAAATTATACGCATGTCGCGGTCGAATTCGCATTTCCGCGTCAAGCCCAAGGCGGCAACATATACGGCATATTTGAAGACGTGCTGCCGGCTTATCCTTATCCCGTACAGATAAAGCTGACTGCGGAACCGGAAGACGGAGACGCCTATACGATTGTGACATTTTCTCATCCGGGAGGTGCCGTTACGATCCCCTACGCCGTTCCGAAAGGTACGGAGCTTGTGCTTTATGTCGTATCGTCCGCCGGAGAAAAAGAACACAAGCGTATCTCCGTCCGTTAAATTAATAATTAATAATCATCGATGAGGATATACCGATGAGTCAACCGCTTGTCTGTTTGACGCTTACATCCCCGACGCTCGAAGAGAACGCGGCTCTCGTGCGGAAGTATAACCGCTATATCGACGTCGCAGAACTCCGCGTCGATTTCCTTGCTCCTGACGAACAGCTTTCGGTGCGCCGCTTTCCGGCGATGGTCAACGTACCGTGCATATTGACGATCCGCCGTACGGCCGACGGCGGAAGATTTACGAGCAATGAAATGTCGCGTACGATGCTTTTCGGACGCGCCCTCGCGTTTGCCGACCAAAACCCGCAAAAGAATTTCGCGTACGTCGATTTTGAAGAAGATTTCCGCGTGCCGAGTCTACAAGATGCCTCACTCGCTTTCGGCGTCCGCATCATCAGAAGCTGCCACGACATGGAAAAGCCGATAAAAAATCTCAAAGCGAAGTGCGAAGCGATGCGCACGACCGGCTATGAAATCCCGAAGATCGCCTTTATGCCGAAAACGCTTGCCGACGTTTCCGATATGTTCCGCGAAGCGGAGTCGATGACCGATTACGAGCACATACTGTGCGCGATGGGCCCGCTCGGACAGGTTTCGCGTATTTTGGCATATAAACTTCATTCGTACCTCACCTACGTGTCGCCCGAAGAAACGGAAAACAATATTTCCGGCATCGGACATATCGATCCGGTAACGTTGAACGACGTATATCGTTTCCGCTCTTTAAGCGATCGGACTGCGCTTTATGCGGTGACCGGATGGCCGCTTCCGAAAACATCGAGCCCCGCGCTTCATAACACAGGATATAAAATCAATAATATCGATGCACTTCTTTTGCCGCTGCGCTCGCCGTCCGTTTCCGACGTCCTCGACTGTGCGGCATACTTGGGCGTGCGGGGGCTTGCGGTAACCGTTCCGCACAAAGAAGCCGTGATCCCCGAATTGATAAAGCTCGATTCAGAAGCGGAGGCGATCGGCGCGTGCAATACCGTCGTACACACCGACGAGGGGTGGGCGGGCTGCAATACCGATGCGTACGGATTTCAAACGGCGCTTTTGCGTTTTCTCGGCGTAAAAAAACTTCGCCGCCGCCGTGTTGCGATCATCGGTGCGGGAGGAGCTGCAAAAGCCGTCGCGTACGTTGTAAAATCCCTCGGCGCAAAAGCGTGTGTCTTCAACAGAACGCTCTCTCATGCGAAAGCGCTTGCCGAGCGGTACGGCTTCGACTATGCACCGCTCGGACCGGAAGCTGCGAAAAAAATCGAAAAGTACGCCGACATCATCATTCAGACGACGTCGAAGGGCATGAACTCGGACGGGCAAGCGTCGAAAGACGGCGACCCGCTGTATTTTTATCAATTCAACGGAACGGAAACGATATTCGATTTGGTGTACGTGCCCGCCGTCACACCGATCATGGCACGCGCTTCGGAAGCGGGCTGCAAAACCTGCAACGGCGCGGAAATGCTCAAGTATCAGGGCTACAAGCAGTTTAAAATTTTTACGGGAATCGATTACGGTGCCGACTGCGAGAGGCTTTGTTAGCCGATGTTTCCGCCTCTTCCGACAAAACGCGCACATCTCTATCTGAAAAAGATTTTCGAGCGGCTTCAAGACGGTTCCCTCGTTTTAAAACAAGTGTCGCTTCCGAGCGAAGAGCGCGACGGGCACGGCGTTATGATCGGATGTCTCATCTGTGCCGATACCGAAGGCAATAAAATAATTCTCAACGCGGTTTCGGGCAACAGTCTCGTCGCCGAAGGCGAGTCCGAGGGAATATGGGTGCCGCCGATCGTGAATGCAAAGCTTATTGCTTGCGCGCTTTTACCGAACGACAAACGCATCCACGAATTGACCGCGGAATTGAAAAGCGCTCCCGAAAACGCCCGGCGCCGCATCGCCGCCGAGAGGGAAATATTAACGACGGAGTCGCTTCGAAAAGTGCATGAACTCTATCGATTTCACTGCATAGACGGAAACGTTCGGCATCTTAGCGATATCTGCAAAACGAAATTGCCGCCGACAGGTACCGGCGACTGCTGTGCGCCGAAACTGCTCGACTACGCGTTTTCGCACTCGCTTTTTCCCGTAAGCATGGATGAAATGTATTGGGGTAAGCCGACGCAAAGCAAAGAGAGCGGCACATCCTATCCGCCATGCGACGAACGCTGCGCGCTCGTTTTGCCTTCGATGCTCGGTCTCGAAATCGTCTACCGCGACGACGCGATCCTTGTCGTCAATAAGCCGAGTGGACTCCTTTCCGTTCCGGGACGCGGGCCTAAAAAACAGGACTGCGTCGTAAACCGTATGAAGCGCCTCTTTCCGAAAACGATTCCGTATCCGTCGGTGCACCGGCTCGACATGGAAACGTCGGGGCTCATGGTGCTCGCCTTTACGCAGGACGCGCAGCGCTCGCTTTCGATGCAGTTCGAAAAAGGCGATGTGCATAAGCGCTATATCGCACTGCTTGACGGCTCTCTCGAAAACGCGCCCGGCCGATGCGCACCTCTTCCGAGCGTCGTCGAAGGGCGCATGGAATTGAAGTTTTCTCTCGATTGGCCGAACCGCCCGAAACGCATCTACGACGAAGCAAACGGCAAACTCGGCATCACCGAATGGAAAAAAATCGGCTATAATTGGTACCGCGGAACCGACGGTAAAAATAAAAAGGTGACGCGCATTTTGTTTATTCCGCACACGGGGCGCACGCATCAGCTGCGCGTCGCGTCAAGCGATATGCACGGCTTCGGTCTCCCGATCGTCGGCGATTCTTTGTACGGAACGTGCGGGGCGGGAGAGCGTCTCATGCTTCACGCTTCGTATCTGTCGTTTATCCATCCTGCAACGGGCGAGCGGGTCGCTTTCGAATGCGAACCCGATTTTTAAGGGGATGATGCGGGAACAAGTGTTCGCTGGTCGCAATGTTTGTCATGAGTGTACCGTTGCGGTTTGAGCTCGGAATTCTAAGATAGGATTATTAATATGGAAATAATGCATATCGATGCATCAAAAGATTGGGGACAATTGACGGCTAAAGAGATTTTATACGCGAGACATTTTATAATACGAGTATTTGCGATTTATCTAAAGACAAAAGGTTTTTGCGTTAGGGAAACGAGAGTTTCGGAACATGATTTTTTTCTTATTAATTATGAATGTTGGGGCGGGGCGATGAGCGTGCAAGGACACGAATTGAAACCACATGCAACAGATATCTTTTTTATGCGCTATCACGATTTTCCGAATATCGACGATGATTATTTATTGGTGACCGACGCACCTACACCTGCATGGACATTAGGCTTTTCCGAAAGGATAATTTATTCATTTGATAGATATCTATATGACATATTGATGGAGCGAGGAGAAGCGTATCAAAAATTACAGGAAGACAGCAGAGCCGCTGGTGTCCGATTCAGTGCACGTCCTCACGTTGTTGTAACAGGAAAGATGATAGCACAGACAGAAGAGTATAATAGGCAAAAAGGATTTTTACCGTGCTATTTATCGTTTGATCGTATATCGGCGAAAGAGATAAAGGCTGACTTGAAACGGCTTTTGGAAAGCCGCAAGGCGTGTTATGATGCGGGAAAAACAAGGTAGAGCAGTTGTTCGTAGGGCGGGATCCGGAGTTCGACAAGTATTTATGCTATTATATTTGGTACTGTCGAGCGTCCTGATCTTTGCGGATACAAGTTTACGCTCGTTATTTGATTTTAAAGAATATCCGTATAAAGAAATTCAAATCAAAGACCGCGGTACGCTTGAACCTCAGTATATAAAAGATTCCGATTATTCTACATGCTGGATTTTTTCAATTGAAAATATAAAAGGCATTGAGACTTTTCTGTATTATCCGATGGGTAATAATAAAGAGTGTAGAAAAGGTAAGTTTGAAATCAATGGTCAGGAATTCGTTTATAATGAATCGGATTTCGATTTACATAGCTTAAAATTGTGTTCTGCAAATTTTGAAGATAAGACTTTTTTGATGCTTCTAGGGAATATAGGTAAATACGATGACCGTATATGTTTTATTTTTGATATAACGGATCCCGAACATATTGTTTTTTATCCGCCGGGAAAAAGATTTATCGAAGCCGATTTTGATAAAAAGTTTTTCGGTTTATATCAAAATAAGCTTTGTTTTTTCTTTTCAATAAGACGTTTTGAATGGAACGGCCAATATAAATTAAGTCCTTATGTTATTGACGGAGATTTATTAAAAGAGTTGTGTGATGAAAACGGAAAACCGTATTTTATTAACTATTCATATACTACGAAATACGAACAGGAATTTGTGATTGAAGGGAAAAATGTTCCTGACGGTAAATAATTATTATTCCGTTGGGTTCGGTAGTTTTTGCAGAAACTGCGTGTCTTTGCAACGTTTGCAAAAATACGATAACGATCTTTGCAGTAAGTGTGATTCTTGGGTTTTGCGCTCCAAATTTTAAAACGGGATTATTAATATGTACGAAAAGTTATGCACAAGATATCGCTTAATGCCGAATGTATGACGAGATTTCGGCAAGAAACAATCAAAATGAATAAGACCATGCGTTTTTGGTGCTTATTCCTTGTTTGTTTTGCATTTATCGGGTGTGATAAAAAATACCCGGTGTACACAGAATTGAAAATATATGACAGCTGTCTTTCGGATGAAGAAGTGCGAACGGTTTGGCGTATTATCTCATCTGCGAAAACGAAAAGAATTTGCGTTTCCGATCGTCCGGATATTGTTTTTTGTTATAAAACCGATAAGGGCGAAGATAATTTTCTTTCGGTGTATTTAAAAGACGCATATATATATGACGGATACTTTATCGATGCTTTTACGGATGAAATGAAGGATCGGAAATCGACTGTCCGCTGTTTACGTAAATCGTCACTTTTTGAATTGCAAAATATAATTGCAAAGTATTCAAAAACGTAATAACATACAACTACGCTTCGCCGTCCTTTCCGCACAAAAGTGCCCCGTGCCGGAAGCCCCGCGCTTTTACTCGATATCGGGCGTTGTGATTTGCACTTTGAATTGATTTCGAAACGAAATTGTTAATATCTGCCCTAGTATAGGATGGGTCGCAGTATACAAGTAGTTTTTCAAGCGAAAAATGTTTATACTTACATCATGCCGATCAAAATTATCCCGTCGTTTTTATTGTTTTGTTTTGCTGGCGCCGTTACGCCAGGCCCTGCAAATCTTTTGTCACTGTATACCGCCTTGCAGTACGGTAAAGAAAAAGCGCTGAAGCAGTGGACGGGATTGTTCGTAGGCTTTACGATCGTATCGCTCGCATCCGCCGTTCTCACCTATTGTATCGGCAGTATGGTAAAAAAATATGCGGGTATCTTTGCGTTTGCCGGCGCGGCATATCTTGCATATCTTTCGTTCCGCATCTTGCGCACCACGTATGAAAGCGGCGAACGGTGCGTCGTTTATCGGGGCTTTTTTTCCGGTCTTTTCGTACAGCTGACGAATGCGAAGGTAATGATTTTCTGCTTTACCGCGCTGAGTTCGTACGTACTGCCGTATTCACAAGGATTTACGTCGCTGCTTTTGACTGCGTTTTTTTTGCCGTTTACGGGGCCGGTCGCAAATCTTGCCTGGCTTTTTGCGGGAACGTCCATGCAACGTTTTTTCGTTACGCATCGAAAAGGGATAAATATTGCGATGTTCGCCGCTCTTTTATCGTGTGCTGTAAGCCTTGTCGTGACGGGAGTGCAGACGTTTTATTAAAGCGGACGGGACAACATTCGGGGAGTTGCATATCGTATATCGGCGAAAACGATAAAGGTTGACTTGAAACGGCTTTTGGAAAGCTACTGAGGTATTTAGGATGTGGGAAATTTCCTAATCAATAGGTAGCATAAAAGAAGCTTTTAAAGACGCTATAAGAGATATTGTATCAAGTAAGATTCTTGATGATTTTGTAAATGAGGTTTTAGCGG
>NZ_JAFEVM010000038.1:0-22740 GCF_016901105.1 Treponema sp. Marseille-Q4523
GTTTTTAAATACAGACGGGATGTTTCAAAACTTACCGAAAAGCTCGAAACCGTTCCGTATGAAATATTGAAAGCCCTTGCGACCGGAGATGTAAAAGCGTATTCGAAATATGCAAATAAAAAATCCGCTGTAAATTTAAAAATCGGTGATTATATGGAAAATACGAATTTTTCATATCAGAACTTGCTGGCGGAAACCGAAGATGTAAAAAGGGCGTTCGATTTTATGAAATCGGATTTAATAACACACGCAAATGTTATAGACTCAATACAACCTACGATAAACGAGTTTGTTGAAACGACAACGGAAGAATTTGAAAAAGAATATACGGATGCAAATGTTTTGGTTGAATATCTATTCAATGAGTATGAACAAATTGAAATGTTTTTTAAGATTGACGGGAATAATGTTATTTTGGTCGGGTTAAAAGAATATTCCGTTTTCAGACCATAAAAAGACGAAATCACCGCAATGCAAATCGCTCCCCGATAAACGTGCATCCCGAAGATAAAAACCGACCGCCTCGCTTCGCAACATGAACGATGCGCGGTTGCTGTGATTGTTCAAAGACATATCCGGCATACTTGAAACACGATTGAAATTTATAAAAAAAGCAATGCCGCTTATTCGGAAAATGTAGTGCTCGCGTATTCCGGTAAAACACCGAGTCCGAACAGCGCAAAATCGCCGCGGCACGGATCGTCCGGCCAAATCTGCTTGAGCGCGCGGGTCAGTTCGCGCGCCGTCTTTTCCGTTCCCGCACTTCGCTCGGATATGAGACGGAGCTTTTTCGCTTGCTTGAGGACGTGTGTATCGAGCGGCATAACTAAGTCCGCAGGAGAAAACCACGTCCACAGACCGATATCGACGGGAGAGCCGGTACGCACCATCCAGCGCAAAAACATATTCATGCGCTTATTCGCCGAACCCGCGTTTTGCGGAACGACACGGCACTGCGGAAACGCGCCCGCGATAACGTGCAAAATCGCGGAAGACGCGTCAAAGGACTCGGTTTGACGGGTTTTGCGATTTGCGGCTTTTATGCCGGTAACGCTCGGCTTACCGCTTTCGCTTTTTTTGTTAAGTTTACAAGAGGCAAGTTTTATACCGGCAGCGGATACGTTATGTTCGCTTTCCGTGCAATTTACACTTTTTATGCCGCCGACAGCGAATACGGTACGCCTGCTTTCTGTGCGATCGATATCTTTTGTGCCCGCGGTCACGTCAAGTACAGCTTCCGACCGGTATACTTCCCGCCGTACCGCACATTCCGCTTCGTATGCTTTTTTTACGTAAACGCCGAACGACGCGTGCTCCGCCAATATGTTTTGCAGCGCGGTAAAGAGATCGCACATATCATCGTATGAAAAAAATCGATAAAATTTCCGATTGCCGCGCGGAAAATCGTTTTGCCACATCCCGCTTTGTATCCACGATGCGGGATGCTTTCCCGCCGAAGCGAAAATCGTCTGCACTTTTTGCAGAAACTGTTCGCGCTTTCCGAACGACAGCATCGCCGTAATGAATGCGGCGACTTCCGTATCGCGCGCGGAACGATACCGCCGCAATATGAGGCTCGGATCGCCGGATGAAAAATCACGGGTTTCGTATGTGTCCGCGAGTTCGCACAAAAGTTTTTTTACTTCAGGAACGATTTTTACGTCAGCCATCGATGCGATTATAATTTTCTTTCCGCAATTTTTTCAAACGCAAGCAGCGCGCCTCCTCTTACGCCGCTTTCCTGCGTATGCTCAGGGTAAATAAATTCGATATTGTCATGCGGATACGGAGAACGTATATGCCGGCGCATAAAGGTCATAAGCGTTTCCGTCGGAAACCCCCGCATCGCAAGCACACCGCCCGAAAGGATCACGTAATCGGGATCGATGATATTGATTTCCGTTGCGATGACATATGCAAGTGTTTTTAAAAAATCCTGCACGAGCGGGTGAGCATTCCGCTTAACAAAAATTTCTTTTATATCGATTTCGGGAAAATTCTCTTTGCACATTTTTTCAAGGTATCGTCCCGACGCGACCGTTTCCGAACAGCCGATATTTCCGCAGCCGCAGACGGCCTGCGATCCGAGCATCGGAATATGTCCCAATTCTCCCGCGACGCCGTTTTTTCCCGTGTAAAATCCGCCGTTGATATAGAGCGCGTTTCCGATGCCGGTTCCGACATAGATACCGATAATATTTTTTTCTTTTGCTTCATCGAGCTTGTATTCCCGAATGTCGTTATTCAAGAGGTAATTTACGTCTCTGTCGATAAACACGGGAAGCCGTAAACGCTCGTGCAAAATCCCGCCCAAATCGATATTGTTTAAGCCCGGCAAGTTCGGCGTCGAATAGATAAAGCTTTTGTTTTTACTGACCGAAGACGGTACGCCGATCGCGACGGCGCGGCAGCTTTTTTGCAAATCGTGCTGCCGTATATATGCGGCGATTTTTTGTTCCAAGTCGGAAACGATATCTTCTTTTACGACCGCACCGATGAATTTTTTTTCGAATCCGAAAATCGTTCCCGCTTCATCGACGTACCCGATCCGTAAATTCGTTCCGCCTATATCGATGCCGATGACCGTATCCATTTACGCTTTGCACCCCGTCTCTTTATAAAAAGCATCCGTCATGATATCCCACGCTTTTGCCAAATCGGGATCGTTGTTGAAAAGCCCCGATGAGCCGACGATGTACACTTCCGCGCCCGCGTCGTACAGCCGTTTAAAAGTTTTCGAATTGCACGAACCGTCCACTTCTATGAGATACGAATATCCTTTTTCGGCTTTTAAATTTTTAAGTTCCGTTATTTTGGGAAGCACTTCGGGAATAAACGGCTGTCCGGCAAATCCCGGATCGACGCTCATCACCGTGATTTTATCGAGCCGGTGAATGTAGGGCAGCAGTACGGAAACGGGAGTCGCGGGATTGATCGCAACGCCCGCCTTGCACTTATGCGAATGAATCATGTCGATGATCCGAAACGCTTGAGCGTTAATCGTTTCCGCATGCGGCACGATGTAGTCGGCTCCGGCTTTTGCAAGAGCGTCGACGAAGTCTTCGGGGTTCGTCACCATGAGATGGCAGTCGATCGGCAGTTTGCACGCCGCGCGGATCGATTCCACGAAAAACGGCGAGAGCGTAATATTTTTTACGTAGTGTCCGTCCATGATATCGACATGAACCAAATCCGCTTTTTCGTTGATGATTTCAAGCTGCGCTTTCAATTCCATGAGATTCATACACATGAGCGACGGATTGAATAAGACTTTCATATTTCCTCCAATAAAAACTTTGCAGAAAGTTGCAACTTCCGAAAGGTTTTTAGCCGTGCGCGCGAGCGCACACGTTCAATAATCGAGTTTGCGAAAATCTACTGTATCGTATTCATTCGATATTCATAAAAACGATATGCGTACATATCTTCCGCAAACATCCGCGCAAACTCGAAATAAAAAGCGACGACGCTATTTCAGACGGCGCTTTTTATCATACCTCCAAATTTGAATTCGGCATACCGTTCGACAGGTACCGTTATCGTTTCGTCAGTTGCTGCACCGTATCGGCACAAACCTTAACGGAATGCGTTGCACCTGCTGCCGGTTTTAAATCGCCCCGCAGATAAAAAATTAATAATTTATTGAATAAAGCGCAACATCAATTTGAGCTGCGTCGTCACCGCGATATCCGCCTTATGTCTGTCGTTTTGCGCGATATGGCCGAGCACCGAAATGCCGGTGTTTACCGTCGCATGCTTGAACATACGGCGGAATACGCGGGCGGTTCCCGACATACCGCTCCCCTCGTGCGTGCAAAACGGAATGATCGTCTTGCCGTCCATATCGTGCTCTTCGATAAACGTATACACGACCGGCGGCAAGTCGCCCCACCAAATCGGATAGCCGATAAAGATCGTATCGTAAGGCTCGATATCGACGTCGCCCGTATATGCGGGACGCGCTTTATTCCGCTGCTCTTCTTTCACATACGCAACACAACTTTCGTAATCGGCGGGGTACGGTTTTTCCGGCACGATTTCGAATATGTCGGCGTGCATCTTTTCCGCAATGAGCTTTGCGACGATTGCGGTATTGCCTTCGGTGATATAACCGACTTTGGAATTTTCATCGGCGCGGGAAAAATAGACGACGAGCGATTTCCGTTCTTTCGGCTTGGCTTGTACGCCGACCGCCGCGAAAACGAAAACCAAAGCGGCGATGATTTTTATTTTATTCATATCGTACCTCTGAATGCGACGCACATGCATCGACCCGTTGTATAAAAGATACCGCGTATCGGCGCCTTATACAAGCGTGCGCATTTTCATGGACGTTTTCGGCAGCGTCCTTTATGCGATCCGGCAATGCAGCACAGTCCCCGATACAGCATAATACGCGTGTTGACTTTCCGCGCTCTTGCGATACAATGACGTGTGGAGGCATCGCGTTATGAAATTGACAAGCACGGCGTTTGCCGACGGCAAAAAACTGCCGAAAGAATTTGCAAAAATGGGTGCGAACCGCATTCCGCCGCTGGAAATCGAAGGGGTGCCGAACGGGGCAAAGAGCCTTGCCCTTATCATGCACGATCCCGATGCGCCGTGTGCGGGAGGATTTTATCATTGGACGCTGTGGAACATTCCGCCCGAGACGACGGCGATCGGGGAAGGTACCGTTCCTCGCGGCGCCGTAGAAGGAAAGACGAGCTGGGGTACGAGCGGCTACAACGGGCCGCAGCCGCCGTTCGGTACGCATCGTTATATCTTTTACCTGTATGCGCTTGACGCGACGATCGATCTTCGCCCGGGCAGCGACGTCAAAGCGCTCAAAGATGCGATCTCCGGACACGAAATCGAAAGAGCATCGCTCACCGGTATGTTCGGCGCGCTGGATAATTTCAGAAAATAACGTTATCTTACGCGAACGAATCGACATACTTCGACGCAAAGCGACGGGGTATTAAATCCTCCGTACGAATAAAAAACGCGGCGCCGCTTTCAAAAAAGCAAACGCCGCGTTCTCTTTTGCACTCCGCTGCATTTTTATGCCGTTCCGCACTTGCGCGGAGAGAACCCTTGTCAGCTGTTATAAGCTTTCAGCATCCACGCCAATTTTTGATATCTTTTTGTAAAACCGTTGAATATGTCGGCCGTCACGCCGTCGCCTTCTTTTTCCGCAAGTTCGACGATTTCTTTCGAATCTTTGATCCAATAGTCGGTGTCGGAAACGAGGGCGCGGATCGTCTCGTCGGCGGATTTCGGACCGTCGCCCAATTCTTTGATCGTCGCCATTGCAAGCGCTTCTTTCATATTTGACACGGGATTGCCGCCGAGTGCGAGAATGCGTTCGGCAACTTCATCGAGGATGTCGTTCGCTTCGTCGTACAACTCTTCGAGTTTTGCATGAAGGGTAAAAAACTGAGTACCCTTTAAGTTCCAATGGAGATTATGTTTTTTGACATAATCGATCATCTGATTTGCAAGATACAGATTCAACTTTGATTCCAATTCTTTTGTCATATAAACCTCGTATTAAAAAGCGTCTGAGTTTTATGCAATTTCAAAAAATTGCACTACGCTAACTTCATTTAAAATAATAAAAAAAACGGCAATCGTCAACCGTTCATTAAGGATAAGCGTGCGAGGTACTTGAACAGCAGGGATACTTTACCGTACATTTAAAGGGGGTGTGCGATGGCGAATGATTACGGTGTTCAGTCTATTGAACGGGCATTGGATATCATCGAAGCGGTAGCGGCAAATAAAAATTCCGCCGTACTGACGAAAATCGCCGAAAAAGTAGGTCTGCATAAAAGTACGGCATACCGCATTATTTCGACGCTGCTCAAGCGCGGTTATTTAAAAAAGAATGAAGACGGTACATATAAAATCGGATTGAAGCTTATCGAAGCGGTGAGCTATTATATCGACAGTTTGGAGCTGCAAACGGAAGTGCGTCCGTACATCGCACAGATTACGGCAAAGTTCGGGCTTACGTCGCATTTGGGCATTTTGGAAGGCGATAAAGTAGTTTATATCGAAAAGATGGATATATTTTCGAATATCAAATTGTATTCGCAAATCGGACTGCGTATGCATGCATACTGTTCTTCGCTCGGCAAGTGCCTTTTGGCAAATTATTCCAACACACAGCTCCGATCGATTATGGGAAGAACCGAATTCACGCGTTTTACTCCGAATACGATTACGACGATTGAAGCGCTGCAAAAAGAAATCGATTCGGTCAGGCAGCGGGGCTGGGCGATCGACAACGAAGAATTCGAAATCGGACACCGCTGTATCGGCGCGCCGGTATACGATTATCGGGGCGATATAATCGCGGCAATAAGCGCAAGCGGCAGCACGACCATACTCACCGACGAGCGGATCCCCGAAATAGTCGAATACCTGAAACAAACCGCCGCGGAGATTTCTCAAAATATGGGCTACGTTCCGTAAGGGCGAGGCAAAAAAAATACCGCGATATAAAAAATTACCGGCAGCGTATTTTACGGCGTTCATAAAAAAGGCGCTCACGGATTTTATCCGAAAGCGCCTTTCGGAATTTTTGTAAGCTTTTTTAACTTTTTATTTTACGCTTCAATAATATTTTTCAGCACGACGGTTTTTACCTTCGTCATTTCGTTGAACGTGGACATGACGCCTTCAGTGCCGATGCCGCTGTGCTTCCACCCGCCGAAGGGCATTTCAAACGAGCGATAAAAACTCGCGCCGTTGATAACCGCTTCGCCCGCTTCCATCGCATTTGCGATTTTAAACGCGCGTTTTTGATCGCGTGAAAATACGCAGCTTGATAAACCGAACACGGAATTGTTTGCGATTTCGATCGCTTCGGCGTCGGTGTCGAATCCGATAATCGGTACGACAGGACCGAATATTTCCATGTCTTTTGCGACATCGGCCGTTTTCGGAACATCCGTGATGACCGTCGGTTCGTAAAAAGCGCCGTTGCGTTTTCCGCCCAAAACGATTTTGCCGCCCTGTTCGACGGTTTTTTGTACTTGCTTTTCAACCTGTATCGCCGCTTTTTCGCTGATAAGGCAGGCGATTTTCGTATCTTCGTCGGCAGGATCGCCGAATTTCAGCTGCTTTATTCTTGCAACGGTTTTTTTCGCGAATTCGTCTTTCAGCGAATTGTGAATGATAAAGCGCTTGCTTGCGCAGCATACCTGTCCGGTATTATACATGCGCCCCCACACGAGCTCTTCGACCGCCAAATCGACGTCTCCGTCGTCCAGCACGATGAACGCATCGTTTCCGCCCAATTCAAGCGCCGTGTGTGTAAGGTTTGCGGCCGCCTTTATCGCCGAATCGATTCCGACTTCGGTGCTTCCCGTCAGCGTAACCAAGCCGACCCGCTTGTCGGAAACGGCGTAACTTTTTACGGAGCCGGGAGCCGTAACGCACTGGATCGCACCGTCGGGTACGCCCGCTTCGACGAGCAGTTCCGTCAGCCGCATCAATGTCAAGGGATTGTCGGATGAAGGCAGGACGAGCGCGGCGTTGCCCATCATCAAAGCCGGAGCGACTTTTTGGTCGAACAGATCGCACGGAAAATTGAACGGAATGATGCACACGACGACGCCGACCGGCTCTCTGAGCACCAGCTGCATCGTTGTCTGCTGACCCGCTTCCGTTCCCTGCGGAATGATCGTACCGTAAAAGTGTTTTGCCCGCTCGATAAATCCGCTGAAGCCGATCGTAACGTTTCCGATTTCGGCCCTCGCTTCGGTTATGGGTTTGCCGTTTTCGCTCGACAAAAGCCGTGCCAAATCTTCGTGCGCGTTTTGTACCAAGCTCAAGAACTTATACAGCACTTCGGCACGTTTAAAAACAGGCACTTTCGCCCATTCTTTTTGTCCGCGTACGGCCGCCGCAATCGCCGCATCCAAATCTTTTTCGTTTGCGCGCGGGACACTGTCGATCACTTTGCCGGTCGCAGGCGCGATTACGTCAAAGGTTTGACCGCTCTCGCTGTCGGTCTTTTTTCCGTTGATAATCATCTTCATAGTTGTTACCTCTCGTTAACTCACTTTTCACCGAATGCCGTAAAGGACAGCATAAGGCCGCCGCAGGTATTGCGTCCGTCGTCTTCGTAACCGTATTCGCCGAACGTAAATTCGACGATAAACGGAATCGTTCCCGCCTCTTTTTTGATTGCCGCGGTCAATTCGTTTATCCGCTCTCCGATTCCGATCCGCCTGCCGCCGCAGTGAACCAAATGGAAACCGGCTATCGGCCCTTTCATTTTCGCCTTTAAGTCGGCAAGAGCCGCACTCACGGCTTTTATTAAACCGTCCGTATCGCTTTCGAGGAGGGCTATCGCCGTTCCGACCGCAAGATTGTTTCCTACTGCGATTGAACCGTCGGCGTTACCGTTCATCGGGTGACGTACCGCGATCAAATCGCCTAAGGGATCTTTTACTCCGAGCGGATTCGTAATGGAACGCACGAGCAGATTGCCGCCTTCCGTATCTTTTGTACTCGCACCCGTCCATTCGCGGTACTGTTCAAGCGCCGGTTTTCCGTCGATTTCCACGAGGGTACGCTCTTTTGCAATTTTGGTGATAACGCCGTATTTACCGGTTTCACTGTAGCCGCCGGTATATTTGTTCGCAAAGGCGGCTTTCGTATAGAAAAAAGCAAGGGCTGCACCGTCGCCGGTTATCGTTTTGTCGGCAAACAGCTTCCATTCGCCTGCGAGCGTATTGTCCGCCGCGCTGCCGCCGAAAAGCGGTACTCTTCCCACAACGTCGGAAACACCTTTCAGATAGTATTCTTCTTCGCCGGGAGGCGCGACCATATACATATAGGCGGGCGCTTCCTTTTTACCGGCAGCGGCGAGCGCCTTTTCCGCCAATTTCCGTCCCGTTTCCCGCGCGCTCCCGCTCTTTGCCAAGCCCGCCGTTCCGACCGTCAAATCGGCATCGGACAGAGCCATGATTCCGACAAAGCCTTTTTCGCCGGTAATAAAGCCGTCTTGCGTGACGACGCCGGAAAACGACGTGTTTCCGATCAACGGCACTCCCGGAAGTTCTTCGCCGATCGCTTTCAATAACGCCTGTTGGTCATACGAAACGCCGCTGTATACAAATACAAGTTTCAGATCGTGCAGCGCGTCTTTTACTTTCCGTGCGCATTCCTTTCCTGCCAGAGCCGCATCGGCATTATTGCTGCTCGCAGTCCGTATTCGTAACATAGCAACCTCCTGTAAAAACTTTTTCAGGAAATATCAATTTCCGAAAAAGTTTTTAGTCGTGCGCGCGAGCGCACACGTTCAATAATCGAGTTTGCAAAATACGATGTTATCGTACACATACGATTTTTATTGAAATGATACGTATACACGTTTTCTGCAAACATCCGCGCAAACTCGAGATAAAAAGCGACGGCGATATTTCAGACGGCGCTTTTTATCGACCTCCTGTAAAAACTTTTATGCTCAATTTCGAGTTTTCTAAAACTCGAAATTTTCCATCCGTTTCGCGTATTAACTGAATGGCGAGTATGAAAAGCAAATAAATTTATGTTTACGGCAAGGTTCCGGCTGCGTGCCGTTTCGAGCGTTAGGCCTACGGAAGCCTGTCTTAAAAAGCTCGACCGCGGCACATACATGGCGAGTTTGCGAAGCAAACTCGGTAGTGAGCGCAGCGAACGAAGTTCTCGCCGTAAACACAGCTTTATCAGCTGATATTTTTCAAACTCGACATTCGATCTTTTGATTTTATGATAGGAGGTGAATTTTCAGCTGTCAACGAAAATAAAAATTTACGGTTTTACATACTAAAAATACGGTTTTACAATATGAAACAATAGATGATTCGGCTTTCGGCAACGGCGGTATATGTG
This sequence comes from Treponema sp. Marseille-Q4523, assembly GCF_016901105.1. Lineage (NCBI taxonomy): Bacteria > Pseudomonadati > Spirochaetota > Spirochaetia > Treponematales > Treponemataceae > Treponema > Treponema sp. Marseille-Q4523. The sequence goes on from NZ_JAFEVM010000038.1 coordinate 9,871, forward strand.
CTTTGCACCGCCGCCGTTTTATTATAGAGAATAATTATTATACAGTAATTTTTAAGCGGGAAGTTTTGATATGCAAAAAATTATTGCATATCCTCTTCCAGCCAGCGTTCGAAATCTTTTTCATCGTCGGGGGCGCCGTCGACGAAAGAGGGATCCATGTGCATTAAAAAATGCCAATCGCTTTCTCCCTTTTTTTTATACACGATCGCTTCTCCGTCTTCGGAACCGAAAAACGACCTGTCAACTTCGCAGCCTTGCCGTTCAAGCAAAATTTTTGCGCGTTCGTATGCGCGCTCCCGCTTTTCGATATACGCTTTTACTTCCGCATTGTCGATGACGTATGCGTCCACACGCGTATATCCTGCAGCAAGTCCCCGATTTGCTTTTTCCATATTCGGAATTTCCCGCCAGATGATTTCCACGTCTTCCGTATCCGGAAACATAAAACGGCTGAGCGGTATGCACTTGTCGTTGTATTCGATTTCGGTATAATCGGGCAGTTTTCCGGGACTCAGCGTTTCGCGCACGTCGCAAAAATCGCCGTCCCGTTCTTCGCTCATCGCATAACCGGGAACGGATCGAAGACTCTTTTTCGCTTCGTCGATGTTTTCAAACAGCGCCACCGGCGTTTCATTTCCGTTTTGATTGAAAACCAATAGATACGTCGTTTGCTTCAGATCGGATTTTTTGCCGTTTTGCCGTTCCGTTTCCGGCTTTCCGATTTCCGATGCAGCTCGTTCGGATACCCTGTTTTCGGACACAACGCTTTCCACATCGCCGCTTTTTATCGCACCGTTTTCCTGCCGTACGTCTTTCGGCGCTTCGCTCGACCGGCTCTTTGCCGTCACGCGGGGAACGGAAATCTTTATGACGCTCACCGCCGCTGCCATCCGCTCCGATACGGTAAAAGCTTTGCCGGTTTGCGTTTTCATAATCGACTCCAAACCGAACACCTTTTCCTTCGGGTCTTCGACGATTTCGGCCGTACCGTCGCCCATAACGCTCGCATACGCGGAACTGTATTTGCACGGAATGTCGCCGCCTGAAATCAGAGCAATGTCCGTTTCGAGTTCGATACAGACGTTCGGATTTTTTTTAATGCAATCGATTTTGCGCCCCTCTTGTGCGCTGTGCAGATAGAGCGTCAGCACTCCGTCGGTAAAAACATAACCGTACTGCAGCGGTACGACGTAGGGCACGCCGTCGTCGATCATGCCGATATGCACGACCTTCGCTTTTTCGATGATGCTTTCGATTTGCCGGCTATCGGTCACTTCTCTGTCTTTTCTTCGCATGCGAGCCTCCGTACGCCCAGCTTTTTAGTATAACAAAGTTCGATTTACGTCAAGCGACCGGTCGATATCGATATATTTGAATATGATCGTATCGACACGTATCTGATAATTCCTATGGAATTTATCAATTATTATTAAAAAATTTTTGTTGACAGATTTAAAATCACGTGCGAAGATATAACTCGTCGGGAGAGTAAACGCTTACTCTATTGTGGAAAAAACATGGCGGAAGTTACGATAAAGGACATCGCTCGTATCTGCAACGTTTCCATTGCGACGGTTTCTCGTGTTGTGAATAACAGCAATAAGGGAGTCGGACAGAAAACGAAAGAGCATGTGCTTTCGGTCATCAAAGAATTGCATTATTCTCCGAACGGAATGGCCCGCGGTATGGTAAACGGAAATACGGGGCTGATCGGACTCGTTTTGCCTGATATCCGGAACCCGTTTTTTGCCGAATTGGCCAGAGGCGTGGAAGATTACTGTACTCAAATGCACTACAACTGCCTTTTGTGTAATACCGACAGTAAACCCCAAAAAGAGCAGGCGTATATATCCTTTTTTCAAAAACGTATGGTTTCGGGCGTTATTTTTACGGCGCAAAACGCCAAAACCCGTAACGAAAACCTATACGGATTTAACGAAACTCATATTCCTTTTTGTCTTGTAGAATATTATTGTAAAGCGTTGGCTAATGTCCCGGGAGTATATTTTAAAAATAAAAAAGGAGCGCAGCTGATTGTTGAACTTTTAATAAAAAATCATCACAAAAAAATCGCTTTTATCGGAGGACCGTCATCCACCCAAAATGCAATCGATCGATTTGAAGGATATAAAGCGGCTCTTGCGGAATATGATATACCGTTTGAAAAAGAACTCACAATCGAATCCGATTATTCATACAATGGCGGGTATAAAGCCATGGAAACGCTTTTTACCCGTCCGATTTCCTTTACTGCCGTTTTCGCAGCGAACGATCTCATGGGCTACGGCGCCATGGAATATATACACAAAATAGGAAAAGAAGTTCCTCGAGATTATTCGTTGGCAGGTTTCGACAATATTTCATTTCCGGCCGTGTTTCAGCCGGTTATAACGTCGGTCGAGATCCCTGCCTACCGCTTCGGTATGCTTGCGGCAAAAAAAGTGATCAATTGTATCGAAAAAAAGGAAGTAATTCCTTTAATCGATGTTATAGATCCCGTTATCGTCGATAAGGGTTCTATAAGGGAAATCTAATAGGTTTTTTTAACCGCGAGAGTAAACGTTTACTCTCCAAATGAAAAAGGTGGATGTATAATGAAAACGAAACGGATTTTACGAGGGAAAGGTGTTTTTGTCGCGCTGCTGTTGCTTCTGCTGTTCTTTTCGGTGACTTCACCGCATTTTTTCAAACTCAGTAATCTTATCAACATTTTACGGCAAATCTCACTGTTGGGTATCATCTGCATGTCGATGACGATGGTCATCACTTGCGGTGAAATAGATTTGTCGGTCGGTGCAATCTATTGTTTGTCGGCCATTCTTGCCGGAACGCTCATGGTTCACAACGTCAATGTCATATTTGCGGTAATCGTTGCACTGCTTGTAGGACTGCTGATCGGTTTGGCGAACGGCATATTGGTAACTTTTTGTAAAATCCCCGCAATGATAGTAACACTCGGCATGATGAATATCGCGCGCGGTACAGCTTTGCTGATCACTGAGGGCAGGATAATCAATATTTCAAGCAGAAATATCAAATCACCGCTGCTCAATTCACTTTTGTTTTTCGGTCAAGGACGGATTTTCGGTATTCCGGTTATGACACTGTGTTTTATCATCGTCGTTATCATTTCCTGGTTTATCTACCACAGATCGCTTTTAGGCTTTCATTATAAAGCCGTCGGCGGCAATCCGCTCGCTGCGCAAGCATCGGGGATAAACGGACGCGGCATCAAAACGCTTTCTTTCGGATTTAACGGTTTATTTTCGGCTTTTGCGGGCATTTTGAATATGGCCTTTCTCTCAAATATACAGGGAACGTCGGGACAAGGGATGGAAATGAATGTCATCGCAGCCGTAATCATCGGCGGTACGTCGCTTTCGGGCGGTGAAGGCAGTATTATCGGCACGCTTATCGGCGTATTGATTATCGGCGTACTGAATAACGGTATCGTCCTGTTGGGTGTTTCTCCTTTTTTACAAACGCTTATCATCGGCATCGTCATTATCGGAGCCGTGGCCATCGATACATGGTCCAAGAGGGGGAGAAAAGAATGAAGCACATAATCGAATTGGAAAATATCTCCAAACAATTTCCGGGCGTAACGGCATTGCAAAGTGTTTCTTTTTCGATCGATGCCGGAGAGATACATGCCATTGTCGGCGAAAACGGCGCGGGAAAGAGTACATTAATAAATATTCTCGGCGGACAGTATGCGGCGACAACGGGAAAGATAAAATATAAAGAAAAAGAAGTTCATATAAAAAATCAAGCCGATTCTTTGGCGATGGGTATCGGCATCGTGTATCAGGAATTGAAATTGTGCGGAAATCTTACCGTAACCGAAAATATTTTTTTAGGACAGGAGCGCGATCGGAATAATAAAAAAATATCTTGGCAAAAACTCGATAAGACCGCAAAGGACTTGATCGAAAAACTGGGAGGAAAGTTTTCGACATCCGAAAAACTGCGAAACCTCAGTTTGGCCGAACAGCAGCTTGTCGAAATTGCACGCGCGCTCAGCCGGAATGCGGACGTGCTCATCATGGATGAGCCGACTTCCAGTCTGACGGTTCGGGAATCGGAAAATCTGTTTAAGCTGATGATATCGCTGAAACAACAGAAAAAAACGATCATCTATATTTCACATCGTATGGAAGAAGTTTTTGCGCTGGCCGATCGTATTTCCGTTTTACGGGACGGTAAGTATCTGGGTACTTTCGCTAAAGACGAGATAACGCAAAATCAAGTCGTATCGCTTATAGCGGGCAAAGAGATGGCGCAGGATCTCGCATCGAGAAACATCAAAGACAAAGAACCGAATGCGCAGCCGGTTTTGGAAATACGAAATTACTCACGGAGCAATGCGTTCAGCAATCTCAACTTATCGTTGTATCCGGGCGAAATACTCGGCATATACGGTCTGCAGGGATCCGGCAGGACGGAACTTTTGGAAACCATGTTCGGTTTTGCGCAGCCCGTCGGCGGTGAAATGCTGTATAAAGGCAAAGTTATAAAAAATAAAAACACAAAGGAAGCGATTCGCCGCGGTTTTGCAATGATCGGAGAAAACCGGCTCAAAGACGGTTTTTTCGGGAAGATGTCTATAAAAGACAATATCTGCAGCGTGTGTACCGTACGAAAAACGGATAAATCGCATATACGGCTCGATCAAAAACTTTTGACGAAATATGCGGATAACGTAATTCAAAAGCTGTCCGTCAAAGCGTCTGATCGCGAACAACTCATAAGCCAATTGAGCGGAGGCAATCAACAAAAAGTAATCATAGGAAAATGGCTTACTTCAAAACCGAGCGTTTTGTTTGTCGATGAGCCGACGCGCGGAGTCGATGTCGGAGCAAAAACGGAAATTTTTTCGATTTTGCGAAAGCTCAGCGCAGACGGTTTGCCTATTCTATTGGTGTCTTCGGAATTGTCGGAAATCATTGCGCAGAGCAACAGAATCCTCGTTATGAAAGAAGGGGCTTTCGTTGCGGAATTCGATGCAAAAGAAGTAACGAAAGAAAAGATTATTCAAGCGGCTATTTAAACTATGCGTACATATCATCCGGAGACTGACTTTTAAAAAAAGCCATAATAAAAACCGTCGTTTGAAATTGTACCGACGCTCGCGACGGAGAACAAAATGCTGAAACATTTTTATCGGAGGCATGCCATGGATATATGAAAAAATGAGGTAAGCGGCAAGATATATGCCGCACGGTCTCTTTCCGGTTGGAAATCCACAAATGTAGAACTAATGTCAAAAAGTCGACGTATGGTGCCGGCTTTTACAAGGAGGACAAAATGAAAAAAATTATCGGTCTGTTGGTATTGATAACATCGCTTTCACCTCTCGCTTTTGCGACCGGCGAAGCGGAAAAAACGGATAAGCCGCTGAACATCGTTTTGATTTATCACGATACGGCGCTTGAATTCGGACAAGTCATCAAAGCGGGTGCCCTTGCTGCGGGTAAAGAATTAAAGTGCAATGTAAAATTTGAAGGACCCGTCGGCATAAAAGTCGATGAGCAGGTCGCCTTTATCGAAAATGCGATTACCCGAAAAGTCGACGGTATTGCGACGAGTAATCCGAACGGTGAAGCGCTTAACCCGATGATTCAAAAAGCTTTGGATGCGGGTATTCCGACGATCACGTTTAACAGTGAAGCAGAAAATTCTCCGAGTAAGGCATTTGTCGGACAAGGCCTTGTGGAATCGGGACGCCAGCTTGGACACGTTACCGCCGAATACATCGGTAAAAAAGGTACCGTTATTATTATAACGGGAGAAGCCGCCGCAACGTGGTCGATAGATCGAGAAACCGGTTTCAGAGAAGCTATGGCATCTTATCCCAATGTTAAGATTTTAAACACCGTCAGCACGGGATGGGAAGAACAGGCGCAATACGCGGCGATCGAAAACGCGATCTTGGCAAACCCGCGCGTATCAGCTGTCGCTTCTCTCGACGGCGGCACGACGCCGACGACGGGTATCGTTTTGAGCCGATTGAATCGCAAAGATATCGTGCATGTCGGCAACGATTTAAGCGTCCAAACCTTAGATAACATAAAAGCCCGTTGGACAAAAGCCTCTCTATCGCAGTTCCCCTACAACCAAGGTTATATGTCCGTGAAAATTCTCTATGATTTTATCATGAAAGGAATACCGCTTAAAGATGTCGATACGGGTATCTTACGAGTCGACGAAAAAAATATCGACGAATACATGAAAAAACTTGCCGCAGGCGAACCTGTCGGTTAAAAGAGGTACAAGGGGTTGTCGGATTGTACATATCGGGTCATCAAAGTAATGACGCTGCAATACGATTCTGCAACCCCGTTCGGTTACCGATAAAGGGAGTCGTTTTTTATGAAAAAGAATTCAATATTTGTAATGGGCAGTTACGCCGTGGGCATGACTGCGGAATGTCCCGTTTTTCCCGATGTCGGGGAAACCGTAAAAGGTACGAGCTTCGCAGCCATACACGGCGGGAAAGGTTCCAATCAAGCTATAGCCGCCGCACGTCTGGGCGGAAACGTAATCTTTTGTACCTGTGTGGGAAACGATACTTTCGGAAAAGAAGCGCTGCAGCTTTTTGCCGACGAAAAAATCAATAAAGATCACGTAAAGGTTTGCGAAACGTCGAAAACAGGAGTCGGAATCGTAATGGTCGATCCGAACGGACGAAATGAAATCGTTATCGTTCTCGGCGCTAATGAAGATTTTACGGCGGACGATGCGGAAAAATTGCGGGCAACGATTGCGGAAGCAAGCATCGTTTTACTGCAGTTGGAATTCAATTTAAACGCCGTTGTACGCGTCGTTGAAATTGCACACGAACTGCATATTCCCGTTATCTTGGATCCCGCGCCGTATCAAAAAATACCGGAAAGCGTAATCAAAAAAGCGACGTATTTGGTACCGAATGAAGTCGAAGCCCTGCAGCTTTTGGAAGAAAAAGCCTCTCTTCCTCCGGCCGAACTGGCGGAAAAATTATACCGTCGTTTCGGATGCAATATAATCATCACGCTCGGTGATAAAGGTTGTTATATCCGTACCGAATCTTTATCGGTTTTGATACCGACTTACCCGCTTAAACCCGTCGATACGACCGGCGCGGGAGATACGTTCAGCGGCGCATTTGCATATGCATTGAGCGAAGGTATGCCTCTCGAAAAAGCCGTCGATACCGCGTTGGCGGCATCATCGCTTTCCGTGACAAAATTCGGCGTTATCGAATCCATTCCTTATTTAAATGACGTATTGAAATTAATCGAAGGAGGAAAAAATTGAAAAAAGGAAGAATTCTTAATATCCAATTAAATAAAGCGATCGCTTCTCTCGGCCATTTGGATTGGATAATCATATCCGACGCGGGGCTTCCCGTCGATCGGGAAGAACAGCGTATCGATTTGGCGATAGAAGCGGGAAAACCGGAAATCGCCGAAATTTTGGAACTCGTCACGAGCGATCTTATTTATGAAAGATGTATCGTCGCAAAAGAGCAGGAAGAATACAATCCGCTCCACTTTGCAAATGTTAAGAAAATCATAACTCGCTGCAAAGTCGAAACGATTCCGCATGAAGCGCTGTTGGAATATAAGAAAAAAGCGAAATACATTATCAGAACGGGTGGCTTTGAACCGTGGGGAAATGTCGTTCTGTGCTGCGGTGTAGATGCTCCGGTTTGGTTTCAAAAAGAAGGTGTTATTACACCCGACTATTATTCGGAACGGGCAAATTATAAAGAGGAGAAAAATTAATATGAAGATTCAATGCTGTTTTGCGGTAAAAGATCCCACAGGTTTAAGCTGGCCGGGAATCTTGGCCGATTACGAAGGCAGAAAATGCTATTACATAAATCTGCTGAATGAAACATTCGGAAACGAATTTGAATTCGTCTACACAAGTTTGATGGCGCATGCATCGGATCAGGATTTGGAAGCGTTGACTCACGACGACGGCTTCATCATGATTTTGCTTGCGCACGGGACGGGCTTGGGACAGAGAGTCGCTCCCCTGCTGAAACACGGATTGATAATCGATGATCCCTACGGAGGTTCCGGCGATATAATTCGTACAACAGGTATTATCAAAGAAAAACAATATCCCGTCGGAACGGTCGGAACGGAAGATGTCGAAGCGCTCCTTCATAAAATCCGCGTATATTTAGCCGTTCCAAAAATTAAAAACAGCAGAATTTTGGTGTTTAAAAATTTTGAACGGATGACACCGCTGAAAGAGGCCGAGTTCAAGCGTTCGATCGGAACGGGCAGTACGATGAAGCGCTATATAGCGGGAAAGCAGGGATTCGGGCAAAACTTGGATACCATAAAAAATACCTTCGGTGTCGAAATCGTCGTAAAAACATTGAAAGAACTCAATGACTGTATCGATCAGGTTGATGAAAAAGATGCGGCCGCATTAGCCAAAAAATGGATCGATCATGCGGAAGAAATGGTCGAGCCTACGTATGATGACGTTTTTGCCAGCGCTAAAATGTACTTCGCACTGGAAAAGCTCAAACGAGAAGCAAATGCCGATGTCGTAAGCGTCGACTGTATTTTATTGTTCTTTGCATACGATTTGACGGTATACCCGTGTTTAAGCTTCTTCGAAATGAACAATAACGGTGAAATCGGAATATGCGAAGGCGATCTCGATGCGTGCATCACCAGTTTGATTATCAGAGCGATCTCAGGACGCCCCGGATTCGTATCCGATCCTTTTGTCGATACGGAAACGAATCAAATCGTATACGCGCACTGCGTCGCTTCATGTAAGCCATTGGGGCCGACCCATGCGTCTTTCCCGTATAAGATCCGAACGCACTCCGAAGACAATGCGAGTGCCGCTCTGCAGGTTATTATGCCGGTCGGCTATCCTTTGACGACAATAAAAGTCAGTGCAAGCGGGAAAGCCATGAGCATCCACAGCGGCGAAAGCATCGGCAACGTCGATCACGCAAGCGGATGCCGTACGAAACTCGTTTGCAAAGTAAAGTCCAGCAGAAAGATTATGGAAAATTGGCATAATGAATTATTCAGTTGGCACAGAGTAACCGTATTCGGAGACTACAGGGAAGATTTTATCGATGTCGCAAAGTATCTCGGATTGACCGTATACGACGAAGATAATATGTAACATCTCAAGGGCTGTTTTGCAGTATATGCAAAGCGGCCTCTTTTATTAAACTTCAGACAGCATATTGTAATCATTCTCTTTCCTCCGTTATACTGTCGCGTACAACGCAGCGGTTATTGTAACCGTTGTACGACGGAGGTTCTCTAATGCCAAGCGAAAAACGCTTCGTTTATTGTATGCGCTGTATGTCGATTGTCGTCGCACTTTCTATTTTTATGCTTTCATCGCGCTCAAAACTGCCGCTGCCCGATTCGACATTGTTTCCGGGCATGGATAAAGTTTTGCATGCGCTCGCATTCGGGTGTTTTGCGTTTTCTTTTTCGTATTGGCTCGGCAGAGATATGTGGAAGTCAAAGCCTGCCGTATGCGTTTTGATCGTGTGCGTCGTTGCGGCGTGCTACGGGGCAAGCGATGAAATCCATCAAATGTTCGTTCCCGGCCGTGACGCTTCCGTATACGATTGGATCGCCGACTGTACCGGCGCGCTCGCTGCGTCTCTTTTGCGCACGGCAATCGTACGAAAAAAAATCGCGGCCGCTTGACAATATGAAAAATCATTCCGCGTCGAAAGCCGTATCGATGAGCATTTTTTCGCCATCCGATTGGGGAAGAGATTCGACCCGCGTCAATTTTCTTTCGATGGCGCGGCTGCGCGTTTCGGCTTTTTCGATTTCATTCGTTGCCGACTGCAGCTTTTCTTTTGTCTTTGCCAAAACCGTGCCGAATTTTCCGAATTCCGTTTTTACCGCACCGAGCAATTCCCACACTTTGCTCGTCTCTTTTTGGATCGCGAGCGTGCGGAAACCCATCTGCAAACTGTTCAAAAGCGCCGTCAGCGTCGTCGGTCCCGATACCGTAACTTTAAAATCGTTTTGCAGCTGCTGCACAAAACCCGGCATGCGGTTCAGCTCCGCATACAAACTTTCGTACGGAACGAACAGTATGCCGAAATCGGTCGTATACGGAACTTCGATATATTTTTCTTTAATATCTTTTGCCATGCTCCGTATCTCGGAAACAAGCGCTTTTTTTTGCGATTCGATTTCGACCTTATCCGCTTTTTCATACGCCAATGTGAGCTTGTCCCAAATCGCAACGGGATATTTCGAATCGAGCGGCAGATAGATATAATCGCGTTCCGTGCTTTTCGACGGGATCTTTACGGCGAACTCGACGACCTTTTTCGGATTGGACGGATTCGGATGTGCGTTTTTTTCGTATTGCTCGGCCGACAAAAAATCGCTGAGGATGGCTTCGAGCTGCACTTCGCCCATACCTCCGGCGGACTTTACATTTGTCAATGCGCGTTTGAGCCCGCCGACATCGCTTGCAAGATTTTGCATTTCGCCGAGTCCTTTTTGCACGGCTTCGAGCTGCTTGCTCACGATTTCGAACGAACCTGCCAATCGCTTTTCAAGCGTCGACTGCAGTTTTTCGTCTACCGTCATGCGCATCTGTTCGAGTTTTTTTTCGTTGTTGTCCTGCATATTTTTAAGGCCGGCCTGTATGGTTTCCTGCTGTTTGAAAAGGTTTGCCTGCGTCGCACCCGACAGGCTGTCGAACTTTTGGGAAAGGAGCGCCATAAATTTTGTTAAATTATTCGTCAGGGATTCGTGCGTGTTTTTTGTCAGCGTATCAAGTTTTCCGTTTATCGATTCTTGGAATTTTACGAGCGTTTCGGTGTTTTCCTTTCGCGATTCTCTGTCGCTTTCGGAATGTTCTTTTCTGCTCCGATCGAATTCGTCTTTCAGATTTTTTTCGTAATTTTCAAGCCGATTAAAAACTGCCGAAGAACCGGTTCCGCCGGTTTTAATAATAAGCACGATCAATAAAATGACGGCAAGCAAAAGCAATCCCGTGATCGCGATAAAAAACTGCAATTCCATAATCGAAAACTCCTTCGCCGCTCTTCGCTCTGCGATCCGTCGAAGCGGCTCTGTCGATGCGTCTGTTATTTTTCAATATATCGGTATGCTTGAGCGCTCACTCTTCCCACAGTTCGTTGAGGCGCGAGTCGAGCGCGGCGATGACGCGGCCGCGCGAAAAATGCAGTCGCTTTGCCGTAAGCGCGTCGAAAGTCGTAAACATCTGTCCGAGAAATACGCCCGCTTTGCCCGGCAAATGCAAGTACGGCGATATGGCAAATTGCGAAAGGAATACCATACCCGTGAGGATGCCGCTTTTATGCAAACCGACGAGGAGCGAGTCGAGGGTAATGCGGAATTTGCCGAGCGAAAGGAGTACTCTGCCCGAAGGCGCAAGGAGCGCAAAAAACGTAATGCCGATCGTCATAAAGATTGACGGCAGCACTTTGATGCGGCCGCGTTTTTTTATTGCAGCCATTGTGAAAAAGGCTGCGGCGAAAATCCACACGATGCACACGCGCGCGATGCCGGATACGCTTTTCGGAACGACCAGCCCGTGCAGTAAAAAGATCGGGAACAGAATCATTGCGACGATAAACTGAACGCGCGAAGTTTTTGCGTCGGCATCGAGCGAACCGCCGGAAGAGGGGGCAGCGGAAAAGACCGGAGCGCTTTCGGCGCGAGGACTTTGGAGCGAGGGGGAGACTTCCCCCCCTGCCGTATTCGAATCAAGCTGTTCGGAAAGCAACCGCTTGTACCACGACGACTTCGCGCAAAAAATATTGACAAAAACGCCGAGTACGAGTCCGGTCACGAGTCCGGTAAAAAAAAGAAGCGGAGCGATAAAGCGCGTTTCGGCACCGAAAATCATCAAGCGGGCGACGGCAACCTGTGCCGCATTGTTCGCAAGCGCACCTGCCAGACTCAAGCCGATGTTCGACATGAGCTTCGTTTTGTGAAAGAGCGTGTAGAGCAGGAGCATCGCAAAGCCGGAAGCGAACGAACCCGCTGCGGAAAACACGAACACGTACGAAAAAAGCGTGCCGGAAATGAGCGCTTGACCGAGCACTTTGAGCACGATCAAAAAGGCGACGTCGCGTTTGGACATCATCGCAAGCGAAATGAGGATCGGAAGGTTTGCCAGTCCGAGCCGCATAAACGGCAGCGGTTTCGGAATCGCGTATTCGACTGCGGAAAGAAAAAGACAGAGCGCCGCAAAAAACGGAACGCGCGAAGATCGGTCTGTATGCGTCATAGCGCAAGTATAGCGTATCGTGCGGAAAGCAACAACGGAGCGGACGAGGATGTAGGAACAGCCGATGGTATGGGGCAGGAGACGCGAGAGGACGGAGGATGATTTTTCGTTCTTAAAGAAAGTATACGAGTTTATCATAGGGCTTAAAACACGATTTAACTCAAAGGAAAAAATTGTTGACCGCGGAAATCTTATAATATATGCGCTTGGAGTTTATTACGAAGACAACGGCATTTATCCGGAAAGTTTGGAAGATTTACTACCGATGCATTTGGATAAAATACCGAGACCGGGATTGAGAAACGGTTTTAACTTTCGGACAAAATTCCGATATATTAAATGGCCTAAGAGTTTTAGAATAACTTTTAGATATGATATCTTCTCCGAATTTTACTACGAATCGTCTGAGGGGAAATGGCGTTATGAAAATCATTGATTTTCATTGACGTTGATGAAAAGGGTTCTGCGTCCGTTTTCGGTTTAAGGTATAAAAAAATGAAAGCTGTTATTATAATTTATAAAAAAAGGTAATGAATATGTTCAAAGGAATAAAATACAAAATTCAGATAACTGAATTTCTTTTTGTAAGTATTATTATTACAT
>NZ_JAFEVM010000039.1:0-22055 GCF_016901105.1 Treponema sp. Marseille-Q4523
ATATATTCTTTTGCTTTTCTAATTATGTTTTCTATTTCAGAAGCAATTCCTTTTGTTGTTAAAAATTCCATTTTTTATTTTCTCCAAAAGTACCCCGGTACGGGTATTCGTACATCATATTTTCGGCTTTTTCCCTCTATCTTATCAGCAAAATTACCGAAAATATAAAGGGGTCTCAGGGATTACGCATGAAAAATGTATACACAGAAAAGAAGCGTATATACATAAAAAAGGCGGAACGCGAGGCAGCGGCAATGTCGCCGAGCCGCTCTGACCGATGGCAAGCAAAATTTCGTAGAAATTTTGCGCAGTCCGATTCCAATTACGGTCAGCCGCGGCGAACGGCAGGGCTGCTGCCAGGAGTGCAGCCGATTTTTTACGGTACGGTTATTTTTGGGGGAATATAGATTCTCATGCGTAAGACCTGGGGACGTATCGTACGGTAGGTTTTTTTTAAAAATCATGATAGAATATATAGGGGCGGGAGCTCACAATCCCCTGACTATGAAAAAAGTATTTTTTATCGCACTGTATTGTATACTTATTGCCGCACCTTTTTTTTCGGCCCCGAAAGGAGCGCGTCGTTCTCTTGCGGAAATCGATCGGCTCATTCAGGAGACGGAATACGATGCGGCGCTTTCGGCTCTGTCCGATTTTATTGAAACCTATCCCGAACGTTTTGACGACGTGCAGCGGCGCTCGAATCGAATTTTCAAAACGCTCGATCGCTATACGGCGACCGCGTCTCAGCTTGTCGATACGATAGAAAACGAACCGGAAAACGGTCAAAAAATATTGGCGATCATAACGAAGCTCGAATCGTTGAAAAAAAATCCCACGGAACAGCAGCTTGCGTTTATTCACAATGCGCGCACTGCCGCTCAGTTTACGATATATCGCAAGCAGCTGCTTGTGATTTTGCAGGAAAGCGCGGACTTGGCGCGCGGCGGTAACTATACGGGCGCAGTCGATAAAGCGCAGAGCGGATTTTTTATGTATCGCGACGATTTTTTTCGAGAGCATACGGATGCAAGCGTGACGGTTCCGGTACGGAGTGCGCTTTCTTACGTCGACGAAAAGATCGCCGCATATAAAGCGCTCGAAGATGTGTTACAGGACGCGGTCTCCTCTTTTGCCGATGCCGTCCGTTTGGACGACGTCGAAAGCACACAAGCATCGTTTATCGCCGTGCAGCATGCGTTCAATGCGTTTGCGGAAGTGCGGAACAGTATCTATCGGCTCGGTTATGAGCTGTCGGATATGGGACAGGCGATGCAGGCGGAAAAGTCGGCAACGGATGCGTTGTTTTTGTCCTTCGTTTCGCGCTGTATACTCGGCATCAATACGATCGCGGATTCGGGTGTCGCCGGTGCGCTGGACTACGAATGGGACGCGCTCATAAAACGTATGGAAGACGAGATCGCGTCGATCCTTACACAGCGAGTCGAATCGTTCGTGTATGCGTTGAGTTCCGACGGTTTTGCCGACGTCAGTGCGTTTCCGGAACAAAAAGATCTTTCGGCGATCCTGTCGTTTGCCGAAATCGGAAAATCCGTAGACGCGTTGTATGCGTTGCGTATGGAATTGGATAATACCCCCGAAGAATCGAAGTTTCCGAATTTTGCCGTATCTGTCGATTATGCGGCGTCTCTTGCGTCGCGCTTTTCCGCACTGCTGGAATCAGGGCAAACGATGACGGCAGAACGGCAAAACGCTTTCGCGCTGTCGGAACCGAGCGATTATGAAAAAGTTGAGGAAGGAAGTGAGTATACGGCATCGCTCCTCGCGGCATCCGAACGTGTGAAATCGGCTCAATCGAAAATCTCGGAAGATGCTTTCGAACAGTCTCCCGCAGCCGTCGCCTATCTCGGCGCGCAGCATACCGAAGACCCCGACGACGAAGTGATCCCGTTCGACAACCTCGTCGGCGCATATAGAAAGTACATTCATGATGCGGCGGACTTCAGCCGCAATACGGAGATCGAACTCTGGCAGAGGATCGCTTCGTATTACGCTGCGTGCGGAGCGTCCTATGTTACCGCGCGGGAAAACGATGTTGCTGCAATCAAAGCCTTGGACGGCGGCAAATTCGATGAAGAGTCGGGAACGACGTTTCGCTATCCGTTTGAAGTAACGGAAGCTGTCCGTGCGTTTCAAAAAAAGCTTTCCGAAAATAAAGCCGTCCTCGTTTCCGGACGTACGCTGCTCGCAGGCGGAGAAAATGTCGACGCATATGCACTGCCGCTCCAATCCGTTTACATTTCGATTACCAAGCTCGACTCGCTTGCACCGGATGTAGCGGCTATCGGAGCGTCCGCGCTTGAACAGGTAAAAGCGGCGCAGCGCGCGAAGAACGAAGCGGATCTCCGATACGATCAAGCGCAAAAAGCGCTTGCGGCAAACGATTTCGATGAAGCGCGAAGGCGGCTGCAGGAATCGCGTACGAAATACAATGAATCGCTTTCGTATCAGGAATCCGAACAACTGCGTAGCGAATCCGACGGACGGCTCGCTTCGCTCGGCGAGCGCATTCAAACGCGGCAAAACGAAAGTATCGTTCGTCGTGTACGCGATATAAAGACGCGGGCACGGACGGAATACTACAACGGAAATTTCAGCAGAGCGGAATCCCTTTTGTCGCAGGCGAAGGCGCTGTGGGCATCGACGAATATCGAAGAAGACGAAGAAATCGAGTCGCTGTTCGCGCTGGTCGGTACGGCGCTTTCGCTTCGTACAGGACGCGTTCTTTCGCCGTCGGCACCGCTCTATCCCGAAATGTCGCAGCTTTTGAGCATAGCGCGGCAGTATTTTAACGAGGGACAGGATTTATTAAAAAAAGGCGATGAGGACGAGGGAAGGATGCTCCTCGCCCAAGCGTTGCAAAAGATTCAGGAACTCCAGCTCGTCTACCCCCTCAATCGTACGGCGAGCCTTTTTGCGCTGCGTATCCAGCAGGTGCTCAATCCTTCGGGCTTTGCGACTCTCTTTGCGGAGCGCGTTAAAATGGCACAGGCGAATTACAAAATTCCGGAAAAGCGGCAGTCGGCCTATACCGATCTGCTCGATTTGCATGAAATCGATCCGTCGTACCCGGGACTTGCCGCTCTGATCTACGAAACGGAAATCGATTTAGGTATACGCCGCCGCCCGCAAGACCGCACGGCGATCGTAAAGGCGACATCCCTTACGAAGCGGGCACAGGGTATCATGGAAACTGCGGGGCGCGATGAAGTAAAGCTGCGCTCGGCTCTTTCGCTCGTCGATCAAGCGATTTCCCTCGATCCGAATAACGATGCGGCGCTCCTTTTAAAAGACCGCATACAGATCGCGATCGGCGGCCAGACGCTTATCGTATTGTCGTCCGAAGACGAAGCGAAATATCAAAAGGCGGTCGCCGCGCTTCAGGACAATAACCTCGTCACTGCAAACGCGCTCGTCGAAGAGCTGCTGCAAAAATCGTCAAATAAAAACTCTTCGAAAATCATCGACTTGCAAAAAAAGATCCGGGCGCTGCTGTGATGAATCGAACGATAGCGACCGTAAAACGCGCGGCTGCGTTCGCAATCTGCGCGGCAGTTTTTTTCACATCCGTTTTCCGCCTCTCCGCTCAGACGATGTATTGGGAAGATCCCGTGCGCATTACGAAAGGCGATGCGCGCTTTCCCCGTGTTGCGACGGACGGTACGAAAAACTACGTGTTTTGGCAGGAAATCGATACGCACGAAGAGATGATATGGCTTTCGTGCGAGTATACCGATGTGCGCGGCGTACGGCGCATAAACAGCCGCTTTGCAGGTCCCTTTCCGTATTCCGGCAGGATACCCGACATCTATTCCGCAGCGGTTTCGAAAAAAGGTACGATCGCCGTCGCCGTCCTTTCCGGCACGAATTCGCTTTCAATTTTGACGTCAACCGACGGAGGCGCCCATTTTACCGAAGCGGATATCCCTCACTATACCGAACCCTTTGTCGCGCCACAGATCTATGCAACCGATCGCGGTACCTTTATATTGTTCGTGTCGCTCGGGCAAAACGCTTCGTTCGCAATGTATACGGCATCCTCTTCCGACGGTTTTTCGTGGTCGGGGTTTTCTCCGTTTATGCCGTCCGTTTCTTTGATAAACCCGTTTATCCCCGTATTCACTTCGATGCCGAAAAACGATGCGGTCGTACTGCAAGCCCAGTATATTTCGGGGAACCGCATATCCTATCAGCTCTATGGGACTTTTTCTTCCGATGCGGGGATGACGTGGTCGGAGCCTCTGCTTTTGACCGATGAAGCTTCTCTCGCTTCCGACGATACGCGCAATTTTTCCGTATATCACAATCAGCGTCCGGTTCTGTTTACGCAATCCGGCATCACCTATATCGCGTGGGAGCGGACGTATTACGCTTCCGAAAATTCGTACATTTGGATCGCAGAGCTGACGAAAGACGGTATCGTTCCCGGTACGGCGAAACAGATCAGCGGTGAAGGAAATGCGAATCGTGCCGTGCTCTTTTCATTTAATAATATGCTGTCGGCCGTTTGGTTCGATACGAGAAGCGGCATCGAAACCGTGCGTATGGCGCAGAAAAAAGGTTCACTGTGGGAAGAGACGGCGATCTCTTCGGGACGTGTACCCTCTCTTTTTGCGTTTCCGGTCATCACGCGGCAAAAGTCGAAAGCGGTACGGCTGTCCTTCGTGTGGCAGGAAAATCTCGCGAAGGGGAAGCCGGGTATCTATCGTCTCGAACCCGATATATCGGTTCAAGCTCCTTCACTTACGCCCCTTTCATTTGAAGAAGGGAAGCGTTCTCACGCATCCCGCGTTCGTTTCCGCGTCACTCTTCCGTCCGATTCGTCGGGAGTCGCAGGCTATTCGTGGAGCTGGTCGCAAGATAGATCGGAGGAACCTCCTGAAACGATCATGCATACTTCGGAGGAGCGGACGGTCGAAACGAATGCGTCGGTCGAGGGTGAGTGGTATTTTAAAGTGCGGGCGACGGACTACGCGGGCAACTGGTCTGATCCCGCCGAAGTCGCGTATTATCTCGATTTGACTGCGCCCGCAAAGCCTGTGATCGAACTGCCCGAAACGGACGCATACGGTTGCGTCGATTCGAATTCCTTCAGCATACGCTGGCAGCCGGATGCGGCCGACGGCGATGTCGCAGGTTACACGTGGAATTTGCAATACATTGCACCTATCGACAGCCGCCTCGTCCACACGAAGCGCCGCCCGATACGCGTGAGTCCCGATGAGGCGAAGCCGATCGTTGCCGCGCTGCTGTCATCTCATGCGGATGAAGTGCTCCATGCGGAAATGCCGCCGCGCCGCATACTCGGAAGAGAGGCCTCCGTTTCGTATGCAAACCGTAAAAACGGTCTCTATGCGTTTTCCGTTGCGGCGATCGATACGGTCGGCAATATCGGAGAGGCGTCCGTGGTGCTCCTCGTGCTCAACAAATACGTGCCGTCGACGTATATCACATCGGTCGCGTCGTCGTCCGATATGTTCGGAAACGTAACGCTCGATATCGTCGGCGGAGGATTTACTTACGAGGGTACCGTCGATACGGTCTATATCGACAGGGACGGCAAAGCGCCTTACGATTTGACACTTCGACGGAGCGACGGTCTGTTTCGCGTCGCATCGGATAACCGCATCGTCGATATTCGTATCGGTACCGCGCTCGACGAAGGCACATACCGCATCGGCATCGTGCATCCGGAACGCGGGCTTTTTATGAGCGAGCCGATATTCCGTGCGGAAAAAAACGGTACGGTCAAAATGGAACGGCGCTACGCATACGATTCACCGTGGCTGCCCGTAAAAACGATATCGCCGTATCGTATACAGGTCGGAACGATTTTGCTTTGGATAGTGCTCGTGCTTGCCGCAGCGGGTTTTGCGTTTGCGGTTTTCGGGTTGATACAGACGCTGCGGGACGTGCTTGCCGTCCGCATGGAAATACGCGCGCTCATTGCAGGAGATGGTATGCCGCAGGGAAAGAAAAAACGGTTTATGCAGCTGAGACGAAAAGGCATGAGTCTCAGGTTCAAGTTGGTGTTGTTTACGACGCTCCTCGTCATCGTCACCGTCGCGCTCGTTGCGGTGCCTTTCGGTGTCAATATGCTGCGTACACAGCGGCGTACACTTGCCCACGGGCTTTCCGAACGCGTCGATATGCTCCTCGAAAGTTTGACGTCAAGTACGCGCATCTATATGTCGACGCAGAATATCCTTGAGATGAATTACCTCCCCGATCAAATGTCGTCGCTCGAAGAAGCCCGGTACGTAACGATTACCGGCTATCCGTCGAATAACGCGAATTCGAGCCTTGCGTACGTGTGGGCGACGAACGATCCCGATATTTTGCACAAGATTGGAAATTCGACGCTTACCTACGGTGCATCGGAAATCACGGATGCAGCCGTCCAAGAGATCGCGATGAGATGTGAAAAGCTCAATGAAACTGCTGCAAAAGAGGCGGGCGGCATTGCAGCGGATATAGCGGAACTCAACGCGGAAGGCATTTCGCTCGCGCTTCGAACCGACAGGCGCTCGGTAGCCCGCCGTGAAGAGATCGCACGGATTACGGCACAGCTTTCGACAAAGCTGACCGTCGCGCTGAACGAGCTTGGCGAAAACGGAAGCGGATCCGTTCCGCCTTATGACGATATGCATTTCGATCCTGTAAACACCGATTATCTTTTTTATCGACCCGTACTGTACCGGCACGGTACGTCACAGGAGTATGTGCGGGGCATTGTCCTCGTTCAAGTGTCTACGAAAAATATCGTTGCTGAAGTCTACAATGCGCGTCGCAGCGTATTTTTGGCGGCCGTCATTATCGGCGCCTTTGCCGTTTTGATCGGTGCCGCCGGTTCCTTCGTTTTGGCGTCGATCATCGTAGCGCCCATTCGGGAGCTTGCACGCCATGTGCAGATCATCGGTGAGACGAGCGACAAGATGAAGCTTGCCGGCCGCGATATAAAAATCAAAGGACGCGATGAAATCGGACAGCTCGGAGAGAGCGTAAATGAAATGACACACGGACTTATCCGCGCGGCCAAAGACGAGCGGCTGCTCATGGACGGCAGAGTCGTGCAACAGACCTTCCTTCCGCTTGTGACAGGTGCAGACGGCGTAAAAGAAACGGTCGCAAAACTCGATGACGATAATCTTCAGTGTTTCGGCTATTACGAAGGCGCGACGGGAGTTTCGGGAGATTATTTCGATTACAAAAAACTCGACGAACGTTGGTATGTTTTAATAAAATGCGACGCGTCGGGACACGGCGTTCCTGCAGCCCTTCTCATGACAATCGTAGCGACGCTCTTCCGTACGTATTTCGCAAACTGGTCGTACGAAAAAAACGGCACGCAGATAGACACGGCCGTTTCTCAGATAAACGATTTTATCGAATCGCTCGGCATCAAGGGAAAATTCGCAACGATCATCATCTGTCTTTTCGATACGTATTCGGGCGACGTCTATATGTGCAATGCGGGCGACAATATCGTCCACCTGTACGACAATATGGCGCAGAAAGAAACGGAGCTGACGCTCTTCGAAACGCCTGCGGCGGGTCCGCTTTCGTCAGCGCTCGTCGCTTCGAAAGGCGGGTTTAAAGTCGAAAAAGCACACTTACAAAAGGGAGACGTGCTCTTTCTCTATACCGACGGAATCGAAGAGGCGACGCGGAAATTCCGCTCTCCGTCGTTTGCCGTTATGCACTGTGCCGAGCAGGGTCTGCATCCGGGAGATATTCACGGCAATCACAAAGTCGGAGAGGATTCCGAACAGTTGGAAAACCGTCGCGTCGGTGAAATCATCGAATCGGTGTTCGCACGCCGCGCTTATACGCTTAAAAAATTTCACAATCCGATCCCCGATGAAGATCTCGTATTCGATTTTTCGACGTGCAAAGGTACGATCGAAGAAGCCGTCATTGCGCTCGTATCGATCGAAAAAGTGTTCCGCATGTATAAGTCTCCCGACGTGACGGCAGCCGATATCGTGCGCGTCGATAAAAAAATCGATGCATTCCTTGAAAAGCATTTCAATCGATATAATTATTATTGCGGCGTAAAACGGGAAAGTGCGGAAGGGCAGAACTATTTCGAATACGTGTATCTCCGCGAAGACGAACAGCTCGACGATTTGACGCTGCTCGCCGTCCGCCGTCCGTAAAACCTTTTGCAAAACCGGCGATTTGTGTGTATATTATAGGGGAGATGTACAGGGAGGTTGTATGGCTATCGGTGATAAAATCAAACGGTATTTCGACAAAGGCGTCGCAGTGTCCAAGACGGCATTTGACAAAGGCATGGAAGTCTCCAAAACCGCGTTCAACAAAGCGAGCAGCGCCGTTCAGGATTTCAGCGACAAAAGCGTTGTCCGCATAGAAAAACATCAGTTCGAAACGAAAAAAGAAGAAGAGCTGCTTGCGCTCGGGAAAAAAGTTTTCGAAAAATTTTCCGGCGATGCGGCATCTGCCGTTCACGGCGACGATGCGGATATCGCGCCGATCCTTGCTGAAATAAAGCATTGCGACGAAGAGATCGCAAAGCGCGAAGAGGCTCTTGCTCAAAAGCCGAAGCAGGACTGAACGTTTAAAAGCGCCGCTGAAATAGCGCGGCACTTTTAACTTCAAGTTTGCAAGGCAAACCGTTTTCTTCCGAAAACTCGCGGATGTACGTGTGCGCTCTCGCGCACTAATGCGGCATTTTCGAAAGTTGACACTTCCTGCAATGCCGCATTTTAAGGAACGGATTTTTACTGTACCTGCCGTTCGGAGCAAGAGCGCCGGAAGGTAAAACAAACGGCGGGCTTTATACATACCCGCCGTTCGATCATTTAATTATTAATAATTTTTTGTCGGCGGTTCGTTCAGCGCGATGCCGCGGATTTTCCCGCCGTTTTTCCGAATACCATGCAGTCTGCGATCGCGTTCCCGCCGAGCCGGTTCGAACCGTGAATGCCGCCGGTAACTTCACCGCAGGCGTATAAGCCCGGAACGGGTTTTCCGTCCGCGCCGAGCACTTCCGCATTCGTGTTGATTTGAATGCCGCCCATCGTGTGATGCACGGTCGGAACTTTTTTGCACGCGTACCACGGACCTGCGTCGAGCGTTTTGTCATCCGGGCTGTTCGACGTAAATCCGAGTTCGTCTTTTTCGACTTCTTTTGAAACGACGGAGTTGTACTGTGCGACCGACGCTTTCAGGTCGTCGGCGTTCATCTTCGTCTTTTGCGCAAGTTCGTCGAGCGTCGCCGCTTCAATGACGGAGCCCTGTGCGACCATATTCGCGATCGTCGCGCCGTTGTTGTCGACGAAATCCCGTGAGGGATAGCGCACGGAATTGACGACGATCCAGTAAGTGCTGCCGTCCTGTGCGAAAATCGCTTTGCACAAAGTATCGCGAGCGGCGTTTTCGTTTACGAATCGTTTACCCGAAGCGTTGACGAAGATGCGGTTTTTGCCGGACGTGCGGATGTTTTCCATGAGGCCGGTTCCCGGCGTGCCGCAGGGATGGAGCTGGATATCGGGCATGCCGACGACGTTTGCGCCCGCGCTTTCGGCGAGCGTAATGCCGTCGCCCTGCGCGCACAGGTACATATTCGTCGTACCGATCGAATTGTCGAGCTTCACTTCTTTCCAAACGCCCGTGTTCACTTTTTGGCGGAGCGCGACGTTCGCACCGAATCCGCCGGTTGCGATGATGACGCCTTTGGAAGCGTTGACCGTGATTTTCCTGCCTTTGTTTTCTCCGACCGCGCCTGAAACTCTGTCGCCTTTTTTAATAAGCGACGTCGCTTTCGTGTCCGTGATGACGGTGATATTCGGATGTTTTGCCGCGTACGCTTCGAACACTCTGATGTAGCTGTTGCCGGACGGCGTTTTCGGATAGTGGCTGCGCTGACCGAGCGAACCCGTCGCGGAGCCGACTTTGTCTTTAAACTGTACGCCGATCGATTCGAGCCATTCGACTGCGGGATAAGCGTTGCTCGTCATATAGCGCACGAGAGAAGGGGTGCCGGTGTTGTGCCCGCCCGTCAGCGTCGCATTGTAAAAGGTTTCGACGGAATCGGTGATACCCTGCGGCACTTGGCGCTTGGGGTCTACGGCGTTGAGCGCACCTTCGGAAACGTTCGTGCTTCCGCCGAGCAAACCGATTTTTTCCATGACGATGACTTTTGCGCCGTTCTGTTCTGCGGAGATGGCCGCCGCAAGACCTGCGCCTCCTCCTCCGATGACGAGCACGTCCGTGTCGTAGGTTTCGTCTTTAAGTTGTTTCGCTTTTTTCGGCTGTGTCCATTTTTTAATGTCGGCTCCCGACTGCACGAGACAGTCGCGCACCGCAGCGATGAGCGAACGGCTCGAAATGCTTGCACCAGTGACGACGTCTACGGCGAGCGATTGGTTGTCGATGATCCTCGCGGCGACCGTTTCGAGCGCTTTTTTCCCGACGCCGATCGTTTCAAGGTTTTTCGAATAATCGATGTCGGTGATCTTTCCGTTGCTTATCGTGACCGATACGGTCATCGGCGCGTTGTGTCCCGAAATCGTTTTCGAATAAGTTTGCGATTGCGCTTTTTTTGCAGCGGTTGCCGCACCTGCGAGCAATGCGGCCGCACACAAAAACAATGCGATTTTTTTCATGTAATATCCTCTCATCTGTTTTATTTCGCATCAGTAACGACGGTTTCGCCTGCGAGCTTACCGAATACGACCGTGTCTACGACGGCGTTGCCGCCGAGGCGGTTCGCACCGTGGATGTCGCCGGTAACTTCGCCCGCCGCGTACAAACCGGGGATCGCTTTGCCGTTCGTGCCGAGTACGCGTGCATCGGTGTCGATGGCGACACCGCCCATCGTGTGGTGGATGCACGCTTTACGGGGTGTTGCGATCCACGGGCCGTGCTCAAGTTTTACCGAATAGAGCGTCCGTCCGAACTCGTCGTGTCCCGAAGCGACGCTCGCGTTGAACGCATCGACGGTCGCTTTGAGGACTGCGGCATTCATGCCGAGTTTTGCAGCCATCGCGTCGAGCGTGTCGGCCTTATACATAAAGCCGTTCTTTTCGCAATAGTCGAACGTAAAGCCGTCAGCGCTCCGCCACGACGGATCGTTGATGTCTTTGTATTTGTCACCGTCGGCGCATTCGAGGACGTAGTAGAATTGATCGGGCTGATTGAAAACGGCGAGACAAATGTTGTCGCGGCGGCCGCCTTCGTTCGTAAAGCGTTTACCTTCTTTGTTCACGAAGATGATCTGATCGGTGCCGTTTGCCGCGCGCAGCGTGTATTTCGAAATCTGACCGTCCTGCAAGTTGCCGAGGTACAGAAGCTGGATCTGTTCCATGTCCGCGAGAGCGGCTCCCGCGGCGGTCGCCATGGTTATGCCGTCGCCCTGTGAAGCGGAAAAGCGGTTCGTCGTTCCGACTTTGCTCAAATCGCTCCATTTGCCGGAGGTGTTGTACTGCTGCACCATTTTGCTGTTTGCACCGAAACCGCCGGTTGCAAGGATAACGCCGTCTTTTGCGGAAATCGTAAATTTATTTCCGTATCTGTCCGCACAGACGACGCCGGTAATTCTGCCGTTTTCTTTGACGAGCGCTTTCGCCGTCGTTTCGACTATGAGCGAAACGTTGTTCATCTTTTCGATATTGTCGATATAGGTCGAAAGAAAACCCGTGCCGAGTTTCATAACGCTCGTATGGGTGCGCTGCCACAGAGACCCTGCGCCCTGTGCGATCTTGTCGGAAAAGCGCATGCCGAGTCCTTCGATCCACTTTAATCCGCTGTATGCGTTGTATGTCAGCGTTTTGACGAGGTCGAGATTTGCGGCTTTATCTCCGCCGTTCCACGTTTGCAGCGCGTACCATTCTTTCGAGTCGAAGAGATCCGTACGCCCGCTTGCTTTATATGCATCCCACTGGGCGCGCACCGCCGCCTGAAGGGCTGCGTGTTCGTCGCTTGTCGGATTTTCCGCGAGAGCTTTTTCGATCGTCGGTTTTACCGAATCGGACATCGTAACTTTTTTTTGCAGCGCTTCATCGGCAGCGTTATAGATGGCGCCGCACACGAGCGTATCGCCTCCTACTTCGCCGGTCTTTTCCACGATGATCACCGATTTGCCTTTTTGGCCGGCTGCGATTGCAGCTGCCAATCCCGCGCCGCCGCCGCCGACAACGACGACATCCGCGCTCGCGTTTGAAGGAGCTGCTGCCGGTTTTTGCTTTTTGCTCCAGTCGGCAAGATTGCCGCCGGCCTGTTGTAAGCACTTGGTTACCGCGGCCGTAATTGCACGGGAAGTGATCGTAGCGCCGGTTACGACATCGACGTTGACGCTTTGATTTTCGACGATCCGCTGAGGAATGACATCCACCGGCGAAAGTCCGCCGGCCGTTACAACCTTACCGTTGATGTCTTTTAAGCGCGTACCGATTCCGGGCGTTTCCGCTTCTTTCGTCACTTCGACTTGCGTGATCTTTTTACCCTTGATCGTAACGCTTACTTCGACGTCGCCGTTCATGCCGCCGACCGCAGCCTTGTATGTGCCGTTTTTAACGGATTTTCCGCCGGCACCGAACAGGAATGTAGTTGCAAAAAGCGCATACGCCGCCGTTTGCAAAAGCCGAATCTTTTTCATATATCCTCCATAAAAATGATATAAAATGATTCCGATATAAAAGCTATGCCGAGAAATTTCCAACCGCTTTACGGTTCAAGTGAATGACGAGATTTTGAAAAGCGTTCATTGCAGTCGAATATAACAAAATATTTAAAACTATTCAATGTAAAATGCCGTTTTGAAGGACTTTTGTGTGTAACCTTTTTTGTATGATCGCTGTTTGAAAAGCGAATGCAAGAGCAAACGTAATCTGATTTGCTTTCTCCTCTCCTTTCTGGAGTCCTGCCGTCGGCAGGGCTCCTTTTTTTATTTCATTTACTATATACTGACGGTATGCATCGTATTTTATTTATCTGTCACGGAAACATCTGCCGCTCTCCGATGGCGGAATTCGTTATGAAAGATTTGGTACGGAAGGCGGGACGGGAGCGCAATTTCGTTATCGAATCGGCGGCGACGAGCAATGAAGAAATCGGGAACGACATCCACCCGGGTACGAGAAAAAAGCTCGACGATATGGGAGTAGCGCATGAAGCGCGCTCTGCGCGGAGGATCGTGCGTGCCGATTACGACGCATACGATTTTTTGATCGGCATGGACGACGAAAACCTGTACTATATGCAAAAAACATTCGGAGAAGACCGCGAGCATAAAATGAGCAAACTGCTCGAGTGGTGCGGCATGCATCGCGATGTTGCCGACCCGTGGTATACGGGAAACTTCGATGCGACGTGGGACGACGTGCTTGCGGGCTGCCGCGCGATTTCGGCAAAGCTTTCGTAAGCGTTCCGTTTTTCCGCGCGACCGCCGTGCGTGCGTACATCGGGCAATGCGCGTAATTGCGTGAGCGTTATTATTCTGCTATAATCGATCCGTTATGGAAAACGAAGTACGTGTTCGCTACGCTCCCTCTCCGACGGGGATGCAGCATATCGGCGGTGTGCGCACCGCGCTGTTCAATTATCTTTTTGCGCGTTCGCAGGGCGGCAAATTTATTTTGCGGCTCGAAGATACCGACCGCACGCGCTACGATGAAAAATTTGTTAAGAATTTGTACGACACGATGGCATGGCTCGGCATCGATTGGGACGAGGGCGGCGATAAAGGCGGTCCTTACGGGCCTTATGTGCAGAGCGAACGTTTCGATCTCTATAAAAAATATGCGGAAGAACTCGTTGCAAAGGGTGAAGCCTATTACTGTTTTTGCGACGAAGAGCGGCTCGCGCGCATCCGAAAAATCCAAACGGAAAATAAAATGGCGCCGGGTTACGACCGCCATTGCCGTATGCTGACCTCTGAAGAAGTGCGGGAAAATATCGCTGCGGGAAAACCGCACGTCATCCGCCTCAAAGTGCCGCTCGAAGGCGAAACGGAATTTCACGATTATCTGCTCGGAAAGATCACGTGGAAAAACGAAGATATCAGCCCGGATCCCGTTTTGCTCAAAAGCGACGGTTTTCCGACCTACCACTTGGCGAATATAGTCGACGATCACTTTATGCATATTTCGCACGTAATGCGCGCGCAGGAGTGGATACCGTCGACGCCGCTGCACGTACAGATGTACCGCGCTTTCGGCTGGAAGCATCCCGAATTCTGTCACTTGCCCATGGTCAACGGTAAAGACGGTCAAAAGCTTTCGAAGCGGCACGGCGCGACGAGTGTCGATGAATTCCGTGCGCGCGGTTATCTTCCCGAAGCGATTATCAATTACGTTGCGATGCTCGGCTGTTCGTACGAAGACGGCAGGGATCTGTATTCGCTCGACGAGCTGTGCAGCTTATTTAAAATCGAACATTTAAATAAATCGCCTGCGGTATTCGATTATAAAAAACTCGAATGGTATAACGGACAGTATATCCGCATGCTTTCGGACGAAGCGCTTTATCGCATGACGCTGCCGTTTATCACGGGGACGGGCGATGCCGCTCTTCCGATTCATTCCGACGGTGAATTGCCGCCTCCGCGCGTGGGGCCGGAATATTCGGGCATCGCGCTCGGAAGCGACGGCGAACCGGTTTGCGTTGACGCTTCCATGCAGATGACAAGCGCCGACGTAAAAGCCGCTCTTATGCGCCTCATGCCGCTTATTAAAGAGCGGCTCCACTATTTGACCGACGCCGCGGAGATGGTGCGCTTTTTGTTTACCGAACCGGCCGTGCCTCCCGTCGAAGAGATCGTTCCGAAAAAACTCGACGCGGCGAAAACGAAAGAGATATTGCTTCGCGCAAAAAATTTCGTCGACGCGGCTTTCGGTATGAGCCATGAAGAAACGGAAAATCTTGCGAGGACGGAAGCGGAAGCGCTCGGCGTAAAGCTCGGAGATTTTATGATGCCCGTGCGCATGGCGGTGACCGGCAGCAGAATAAGTCCTCCGCTTATCGGCTCGATTCTCATACTCGGAAAAGAGCGGTGTCTTTCGCGGATCGAAAAGACGCTGGAGAAGTTTTAAGGGGGGGGGATTTGCCTCAAATACAGGGATTTCGAATCCGAAACTACAAAGCTCTGAAAGATATTACACTCGGAAAGTTATGGAATAATCGTAATAGACCTTTGACGCCTCTTACCGTCGTTATCGGAAAGAACGGGAGCGGTAAGAGCAGCATTTTTGAAGCGTTCGGTTTTATCGCCGACTGTTTAAAGACGGGCGTGGAAGACGCGTGTGATGTGCGCGGCGGCTTTGAAAAGATTTTTTCGAAAGGTCAAAACATAGATGAACCTATGGCATTCGAATTGTATTATCGGGAGAGTGCGGAAGAAAGCCCTATTACGTATGAATTTTCGATAAAATTGGATAAGAATCGGAGACCTTTTATCTATACCGAACGGTTGCGACAGCGGCGAAGAGGAGAGGGACACGGTCGACCGTTTTCATTTTTGATTTTAAATGACGGAACGGGTATTGCATGGAAAGGAAAAACATTGGGAAAACGAATTGAGGAAGATGAGCATACGGTATTTGATGTAAATCCGCTTATTTCAAAAATCGAATCGGGTGATCAAACGGAAGAAACAAATGAGACGGAAGTGGTACGTCTTAACGATAACCGGCATTTGGCAATTACGACATTGGGAGCATTAAAGCAACATCCCCGTATTACTGCCTTTCGTAAATTTATCGAAGGTTGGTATGTCAGTTACTTTTCTCCGGATTCGGCTCGTGCATTGCCGCTTGCGGGCGTACAAAAGCATCTCGATGTGCACGGCGATAACGTTGCGAATGTCGTACAGTTTATGCAGCGGGAACATCCGAAACGATTCAAAGGGATTTTGGAACGCATTGCCAAGAAAATACCGGGGCTTGAAAAAATAGATACCGAAATTTCTTCCGACGGACGTTTGCTTTTGAAATTTTACGGGCAGGGATTTAAAGCGCCGTTTTACGCGCAGCAAATGTCCGACGGAACGCTTAAAATGTTTACGTATATGCTGCTCATGGAGGATCCCGAACCTCATTCCTTTATCTGTATAGAAGAACCTGAAAACGGTTTATATCATAGATTATTGGAAATCCTCGCAGCTGAGTTTCGTGAACATGCAGTCGAAAAAAAAAGCGGCTCCCAATTATTTATTACAACCCATCAGCCGTATTTTGTCAACGCTCTTGAACCGGACGAAGTTTGGATCCTTGAAAAGCAAGCCGACGGTTTTTCTGCAATTCATCGTGCAAGCGATGATACATTGGTAAAAGATATGGTTGCTGAAGGTATTCCGTTGGGAAGTCTGTGGTATAGCGAATATTTGGATAAGGATTAACCGCCGTGCATTATGAAATATTGGTGGAAGATATGTCCGGTAAAGCGATGCTCGATAATTTGCTGCCGAAAATTATTATACATACAAAAAATACTTTTCGTGTTCACGCGTACAAAGGACTTGGTATAATTCCTAAAAATCTGAAAACTGCGCACGGCGTATCGAATAGGATTTTATTGGAACAGCTTCCGCGATTATTGCGGGGATACGGTAATGTGCATAAAGTCGACAAAGAACAAATTCTTATCGTCGTATGCGATTTGGATGACCGTAATGAAAAAGAATTTTTATCCGAACTGAAATCTTTGTCGGATAATTGTCCGGTAAAGCCCAAAGCGGAATTCTGTCTTGCCATAGAAGAAGGGGAAGCGTGGCTGCTTGGCGATATAGCTGCGATTAAAAAAGCGTATCCGAAGGCGCTCGACAATGTGTTACTCCGCTATAAAAACGACAGCATTTGCGGGACGTGGGAACTGCTTGCGGATGCCCTCTGTAAGGGCGGACATTTAAAATTGAAAAAGGACGGTTTTCAAGCGGTCGGTGCGCAAAAATCAAAGTGGGCTTTGACGATAGCGCCCTATATGGACGTCTGCAACAATAAATCGCCGAGTTTTAATAATTTTAAACGTACCGTAGAAAAATATAACGATGCTCGATGAACCCCCGCTCACGCTCCTCGTATACAGCCGCTTCGTCGTTCGTGCCGCCCTAATGGGTGTTTACCCCTCGCATGCAAATCGAAGCGCGTTGTAAGCGCCGTCATATACGCCCGCTTTTGCGTTTTGCCGTATGTGCTTGATGTACATTTCGAGCAGGTCGTCCGTTTCTATGAGCGTCGCGAGCGTGCGGTGCAAGTCGGATGTGTTTTCCGTTTCGATCGTGCCGTCGCCCATTTCGCTGCCGCGGATCGCGCCCCACGCTTCGTGTTTTCCGACGCGCTGGATAAACAATTTCGGTATCGGGTAAAACGACAGTTCGCTCGGCTTTGTGATCATGATATCGCTTACGCGCATCAGCAAATTTGTTAAATAGACGGCCGCGTAGAATTCGTCGTGTAAAAATACGTGAATGCCGCGCACGTCGTCCGTTTCGGTTTCTTTGACGAAGCGCTTTGTCGCGTTCCAATCGGTGTGCATCGTATATGAAACGCCGCTTTTATCGAGATCCGCTTTGAGTTCTTTCCATCGTCCGGCGTGATCTCCCATATTTACGAAAAACGCGGCTTTGGCGCTTTCGATAAAAGTTTTACACGTTTCGATGATGTCCGCAAAACGTTGTGCCTGCGCTCCGGCTCCTCCCATCGTGAGCAAAAAGCGGCGGGGCTTTCCTTCTTTCATGCGTTCGATCCGCCGTTTGCAGTCCCTTTCGATCGCCGATACGATTTCGTAATCGACGTAGTGACCGGCTTCGAGCAGCGTGTACGGTTCGAGACAGCGCGTGATTTTGCGCTCGCCGTCCATCGAAAGGAGCGTACGGTAACCCATATATGCCGAGGGCGACTGCACGGTGTGGCGGCTTCCTTCGACGAGCCAAAATCCCATCGGGTAATTGTCGGGAATGATGCTGACAACGTTTTTGACACCGCCCATGATCGCCGCGTGTCCGACCCACGGGTGCATCGAAAGGAGCGGTACTTCTTCGGGAATCAATTCCAAAATCGGTTCGAAAAGCCGCGAGAGGATGCGTTCGTTTACCGACGCTGAAAGCGGTCTGCTCCCGACGGATGTCGCTTTTTCCCACACGTGTTTGTTGAACCACTTCCAGCGCTGTGAAACGCGGGAGAGTACATCGTACCAATACTGCAAAAAGCGTATCGATTTTTGCGCCGTGCTTCCGTCGAATGCCGTCAGATCCAAAAGGTAGGGCGTATAGCCGAAGTGCTTCGCCGCGGATGCCATCGCGATTGCAATACGCCAGTGTCCGAATCCCATGCGGATCGTGCCGATGATGATCGCATTTTTCGATCGTATGTCGCGCACTGGACCTTTCGTTTTATTTTTGTCAACGATCGTGAGCATACCGAAATCATTGTACGCTTCCCCTGCGGCGACGGCACCCGGTTCGACAGGCGTATCGTCCCGTGAAAAAAGAAAACGGCACAGGCGGTATTTGAAAAAGGCAAAACGCACTTCGCGCGGCGCAATCGGATTGCCGAATGCTTGCGTATGTGAAATGTACGGATCCATAGTGCTATTGTAATGCAAGGGAGTGCACGGAGCAAGGCGCGGCTTGACTGTCGATTGCGGTGAGCGGGATTTACAGCTTTTCGACTTCCTCTTTTGTGAGGCCGGTGGCTTCCGCAATGTTTTCAATTGACAACTTAAGAGTGAGCAAATTCTTTGCCGTTTCCCGCTTTGCTTGATATGAACCTGCGGCAATGCCGTCTCGTCGGCCTTGTAAGAGTCCGTCTTTTCTGCCTCTGCGTATTCCTGCAGCAACGCCCCGCTCAAAGCCGATCTTTTCACCCAGCTGTAAACTTTCTCTGCGTAAGTCATCTTCATGAATATTCAACGACATATACCAGCTCCTGAACTTTTCGTTCCGTTTCGCTTTTTCGACAAGCTCATCGATGTGCTGTGTAAAACCGCTCGTCGCCCGCCTCTCGCAAAGATACTTCAACAAGGCGCTCAATTCAGGCTCTCCCTCTTTACCGTAGGCACCCACATTATAAAATACTTTATACGATTTGTCATCAAGAAAAAGAGTGCCGTCCTCACTGCATAAATTGCGAAACGTATATACAGGTAAGCCTTTGCCGAAGGGATCCTGCGTACAGATAAAAATGACATAGCTCTCTTTCAGTTCGGCGTAACTTTGTCCGCGTAAGAGGTTATCGACATCCATAAGACTTTGGTAATAGCGCGTACGTTTGGGAAGAGAGGGCGGGATCGACGTTTGTATTTCGATATCGAAGATGCGCTCGGGGTCTGAGACATAGACGTCGAGACGTATGCCCCTGCTTTCGTAAAAGGGTGCTATCGTTTTTTGCAGGGATGGGTATTCTATTTTACCGACTTTGATATGCAAAAGGCGCTCCAATACACCTTTACAAATTCCTTTGTTTTTCATGACGGTACCGAACATAAAATCGTCGGTAAAGGAGAGTTCTTCGACGGGTTTATGGGTATATTCCATAGCTGCACCTTCGATTGTTGAGATAGCGCGGCAAGGAAAGCCGCTGACCTATATATCGCCTGCAAAGTGATAAATTACGCGGTTTTTTGTAAAAATAAACGGAAACATCGTTTCCTGCGCGGGGAACTTCGCGCTCCGCGCTCGTTGCAAGTTGTGCGGGGAACTTCGCGCTTCGTGCTCGTTGCAAGGTCGCGCGGGGAACGTCGTGCTTCGCATTCCATAACGTATTTTTAAAAATTACCCGTGAAACGAAGGGGAAATAGGGTTGTTTTAGAAACTAAAAAAAAGAGTTGACATCGGCGCCCGTATGTGCTATATTCGAACAGAATAACAGTGGTATTAACTGTAAACTACGGCTGTCATAAAAAGACCGTCGGTCCGACAGCCGATGCAAAAATGGAGGTTTTTTGTATGAAAAAGATTTTAGGTGTTGTGCTTGTATCCGCACTCGTCGCGGGCGCATTTGCACAAGTTACAACGGAGGTCGAATTCAGAACGAAGGTTACCGCCGCGGACTGGACATTCAAAAAAGATACCGATGCGGATGCGGCTTATCTCGTGCAGGATAATCTTGACGACACGAAGATCGGTGTCAGCGCTGCGGGAAAGAATGCCGGCGTTACGGCGGAAGTCACGTTTGATCTGAACAACGCATTGACATTAAATGGTAAAGATTATTCTTTTATCGGTGATATTAACGGTGATGGTGTCACTGATGAGAAAGATGAGCTTGCTCTGTCGAAAGACCCCTTGCTCGCTGCCGGTGATGTATTGGGATGGTTCAATATCGGCGGACTCAAATTTACCGCAGGTAAATTTGCCAGCCGCTCAACGAATGCCATGGGCTTGCGCATGCGCCAGTCTGTAGGCAAATTGATTTCCGTTTCGTTCGTTGAAGCATATAAGTTCGGTACGGCGATCAAAGACAATGTCGGTGTCGATGCGAACAATATGACGAACGGTGAAAATCTTGCCGCGATCGGCGATTATACGTTCCCGATCGGTGATGCGAAGCTTCTCGTAAAAGCCGCTATCTTCGATTCTACCCCGAAATTCCCGCACCTCAAGAGCGGTTACGGTTTTGAAGCCGCATACCAGTCCAAGCTCTTTACGATCATTGCAGACGTAAAAGTGCCGTATGCAAATACTGCAGTAACCGGTGTGTATTTCCGCATGATGCCGATCGATATGCTCGACTTTGCTGTCGGCGGTACGCTCGCATTCGATAACCGCACCGCAACCGACAATACTACGATCGGTATCGATGCTCGTGTACGCATTCTTCCCATGGATGCGCTTTCTTTCACCGTTATGGGTAACTACTCTCTTGAGACACGGAAGCAGGAAATTGGAGGCAAGACTGTTAAGGGATATACCGACGGTAAATATGTTGCGCTCAACGCGAGCTATGTGCTGAACGATATGTTTACGCTCTTCGGTGAAGCCGGATATTTTGATGCCGAAGCAAAAGCTTATCAGAAGAAGGATAACATCAAATTCCAAGTCGGTACGAACATCAAACCGGTTGAAAACGTAACCGTTTCCGGTGCCGTACAGGCTGCGATTCCGATCTACAGCGATACGCCTGCAAAAGGTACTCCTGTATTCGGACTTTCGATCCCTGTTGCTATGAAAGTTGCTTTCTAAGCTGAACTTCATTTGACGTAACCCGTGCTTTTGTACGGGTAGGGTAAAATCCCGCGGCTACGCCGCGGGATTTTTTTATGGTGCATACGCGCGCGTGGCGAGCGAGGTATACGTATTGTACGGAATCAACAACCCCGACGGAAGCGTCGGGTACAGTGCTCAACGTTTCGCACTGTATGTTCTCATAAGGTGGTTGCAGTCGGCTTTAATACCCTTTGTTACGACGCAAGCGTCGGGGTATTAAACCCTCCGCACGAATAGCTGTGTGCTCGTTTAGAGGCGATAGGCGGGGCGAGCGGGCAAACGTGTACGCGGCAATTGCCGGAATGCGGGGGCGGTGTGGGGCGTGCGTTTGAGAAAAAGCGGGGAGTAGGGGTAAAGTGTGGACTTGAGCAATCGAGGTGTGCGTCCCGCGTTTTGCGGAAAGCGCTGCCTTACAGCTTTTCGATTTCCAACTCGGTGAGGCCGGTAGCTTGTGCGATGTTTTTAATCGATAGCCCCATGCCGAGTAAGTTTTTTGCCGTTTCAAGCTTAGCTTGATATGAGCCCTCCTGCAGTGCGATTTCCCGTTCTTCTTCCCGCTGTACGGCTATATCCACGTCATAGTCATATTCGGCAATTAACATATTCATCACCTCCTTTGACTTCCGCTGTAAGTACTCCCGCAGAATGTCGTTTCGTATACACTCTTTGATCGCGTTCTGAAAGCCGTTTTCACTGTCGAGTTTCGTATGTCGCCGTACGGCTTCTACGAACAGAGTGTATTCTTTCAGCGGTTTACACGTATGTAAGATTTCATTGTCTTTATTATAATTGATATTCGTCACGCTGACAACGAGATGCTATGTTTTTAATTACCGGCAGAAGTGGTAGTCTTATCCGACGGGATAAG